>JBEKIY010000061.1:0-4535 GCA_050011495.1 Saccharimonadales bacterium (SeqCode)
AGGCAGCTGAGGCAGCTGGCGCCCCAATATAAAGCTGAGCTCCTATACTAAAAACAAAAATTAAAACGCCCAGCAACTTTAATATTTTTTTATAGTTCATTTATGTTTAAGTTTACACCAAATATCGTTTAACCTTAAGCCGTACTATAAAGCTTGATTATAAGGGTCAATAAAGTTATAGTAGCAGAAAATGGCCTTTTTAATAAAACATAAAAAAAATATCAGGATTGTTATAAGTTTGCTGGCTATACCATTTGTAGTTCTGCAGTTACTAGCTTTAACAGCTGGTCGAGCTAGCGCATCAGATATCTCAGGATTGTGCTATCACATTGACCAGACCACTGATAGTCTGACCACATTCACTTGTCCGACCGACAAAGTACCGGCAGCCCCTGATGGCAATATGATTTCATTAAACGGTACGGATTGTTATTATGCCGAAGCTCCCACGGGATCGACTATAGAACAATACCAACAGGAAAGTTGTACGACATTAGCTTGTCAGAGCAATTCGATCCCTGCCGACGTAAACTGTACGCCCTCTGACCCATGTGATCCAGGAAGTCCTGATGCCGATAATGCTCTTTGCTCACATATTGTTCAGGATTATATAAACCCGGTAATTTTATTTCTTGGCGCGGGCGTTGGTTTAATTATAGTAATTATGACGGTCATCGGTGGTATACAATATATAACTTCTGGCGGCGATGCCCAGCATGTAGCAGATGCCAAGAAAAGAATATTTAATGCCTTACTAGCACTGGTTGCTTGGCTATTAATATTTATGTTTTTGCAGTGGATAATTCCTGGAGGAATCTTATATTAGACATTATGAATACACGACAACGGATGAAATTATTTAAATATAGCCTAATAAATTTAGCGCTTATGCCTCTATTATTTATGTTATTTTCGCCACTTACAGCCTCGGCTGCACCAAGCACACTTTGGGCTAATGCTCCAACTGATGGGGGTCAATGTGGAGCAACCTATATAAATAGTAGCCAGCAAAAAGTAGCCGAACCCGGCAATCCGGATTATTCAAATTCGTTCTTAGGATTAGTGCCGTGGTACCAGTACATTAACAAGTCAAAACATTTCAGCGTGACGGATGACATTAATGATGGAACGGCTTATTGTGGTTTTCATGCTAGCTTAACAATTAAATGTTCGACTGAAACTCCGGCTCCAACTCTTCCCGACGGGCAAGTATATAATTGCTCCCCCAAGGAAATTATTAACGAAACAGTTTTAGGCGTGAGCCAGCCTGAGCTAAATGTAGTTTGGTTAATCGGATTGGCTATTTTCGAAGATTTATTAAGAATAGCGGGACTAGCGGCGGTAATATTTGTGATATACGGCGGAATACGTTATACCACTAGCCAGGGTTCACCCGAGCAAACTGGCGCTGCTTTGGGCACTATCCTGCATGCTTTAGTTGGCTTAGCCGTAGCTATTATTGCGGCAACTTCAATATCATTTATTGCAAATCAATTTAAGTGAGTTAAAGAACATGTTAATAAAAATTATTACAAATTTTTCCCTAATCGCTAATCCCTTCCCAGTCGTTAACGCCGATGGGAGTTTTGTAACTACCGTACTGGACATCGTATTTGGTATTTTTGGCGCCGTGGCGGTACTGTTTATTGTGATAGGCGGTTTCCGCTATGTTATATCTAGCGGTGATCCAAAAAATACCGCCAAAGCCAAGAACACTATTATTTACGCCCTGGTGGGGTTAGTTATTACATTAAGCGCAACGGCGATAGTTAATTTTGTAGCAGGTAAACTATGAAACGAATATTTATATCATTGGCTGTTTTAACGGCACTTTTGGCGCCAATCCTTTTGAAAACCCAAACTAGTTATGCGGTCGATATTAATAACGGTAACGGCAATACTACCTCTATATGCGATGGCGTTACTAATAGTGCTTATTGTAGTGATACGGGCAATCCGACCAATCGAATATACGGTAAAAACGGCGTGATAGTCGTTGCTTCTTATATAATTTCTATAATTGCCGGTGTAGCCGCTGTAATCATGATTGTAATTGGTGGTGTTAGATTTATGGTCTCCGGCGGCGATCCGAGCTCAGTTGCCTCAGCTCGCAGTTCAATAATATTTGCGGTGGTCGGGTTAATAGTGATAGTCGCATCGGAAGCACTATTCCTATTTGTAATAAATAAATTTTAGAATATGATCAAATACCTTTTTAATAACTGCCGCGGGCTTACAAAACTTACCATAATTCTACTTGGAGTAATTTTTATTTGTGGGATAGGAGCAGTATCACCAGTAGCGGCTCAAGCTTCGAAGACAAATGTCTGTCAGGGCGTCAATGTGGCCGCCGGCGATAACGCTACGGGTAATGGCTGCTCGAATAGCGGCGAAAGCTTGAATAAAGTTGTTGAGATAGTCCTTGATGTTATAAGTGCAATCGCCGGTTTTATCGCCGTAATCATGATTATCATTGGTGGTCTACGCTATATCACGAGTGGCGGCAATGACCAAGCGGTAGCCGGTGCTAAAAACGCTATTCTTTATGCTATTGTCGGTTTGGTGATAGTAATTCTGGCGCAAGCAATTGTTCATTTTGTGCTTGGTCGTAGTGTATAAATTGTTGATAAGGTAGTAGAAAAAGCATGAACATCTTGATTATGTAAACTAAATGAACTATGGTATAAATGAAAATGACTAAAGAAAGGTAATAAAGAATGCTTCGTAAACTAAGAAACTTTTTAATAATTCCTATCTTCTTAGGAGCAATGATCGCTCCGGCTTTAGCACCAGCTATCGCCAGCGCAGATAATACTAACCTAGAGGCTACTATTAAAAATCAAGAGTGTAGTGGTAGCAACCTAGAGCTAAATGGTAGCAGCACCGCAGGCTGTAGTACTGATACCAGTGGCCTTAACTCGTTGCTGACTAAAATCATAGATATATTTTCAGTCATAGTTGGCGCAATTGCCGTTATCATGATTATCGTCGGCGGCTTTCGTTATGTCATCAGTAGCGGTAACGACCAAGCGGTTTCGGGAGCTAAGAATACAATTATCTTTGCCCTTGTGGGCTTAGTGATTGTGGCTCTGGCGCAGTTTGTCGTCCACTTCGTAATTGGCAGCATATAGTTATAGCTCAGGATATAACAAAAAATGGTCCGGCAGATTGCCGGATCATTTTTATTTAAGTTAAGTAATAAAATACTATAAACTACAGTAATTAGTTAAAATTTATCAATAAATTTAGCAATATTTTGGTTAACTTATTGAATCTGAATTTTCTTAACTGTATCTTGCTTGGCTTTAGTGAAACTGATCGTTAACACACCATCCGTTAAACTAGCTTCCGGATCATCTTCTTTAACGGGCACTGGTAGCGCGATGCTACGCGAAAACTCGCCCCAGTAACATTCTTGGACGAAGTAATTCTCTACATCATCTTCGTTAGCTGAAAGCGTACCACGAATACTGAGCGTATTATCAGAAATACTAACATCCAAGTCGCTTTTATTCACACCGGCAGTACGTGCTTTGACAACTAGCTTTTCCCTAGTCTCGTACACGTCAACCGCCAATTGACCTGGCAATACATTAGTACTATCATCTTCGTCCCACTCGTCTTGTGCGACAGCCGGCTGAGTTGGATCAGGCGTGGCACCTGCATCATCACCCAGGAAAGCGGCAGTCAGTTCGTCATCTTCCATAAGAAGATCATCGTCGCGATTACGTCGCGCCATAGTTGTTACCCTCCACGTGAGTTAATATTTCAAGACATTGAGTTTTTGTATTAAACACAGTATAACTTAGCACGCAAACTACCCGCAACTGTTAAGAGGTTATTTACAACACATTAAACACAACACATTTCGCGCTAGCGCAGTTGGCTGTTATAATTACCCCTGTTCTAACATATTTTGATGGCGCCAGAAACGTTGTGGTCATGTATGTTAGGTTCACAACAGTATTAAAATACATTATAAATGTGGGATCATAGGTAATATGGAAGGGTGTCCGAGTGGTTTAAGGAGACGGTCTTGAAAACCGTTGTAGGGCAACCTATCGTGGGTTCGAATCCCACCCCTTCCGCCAGATAGATTGTGAAACTTTTTCGATAAGGGAAGATAATATACCTATTTCAAAATATTCGCCTGAAATTTTCGTACTGCTGCTTCTGCCACTGAATCTCGTTCTTTAAATAATTTGTCAGTAATTTTTACCGTTACATCACCTGAGTATTTTCTCATAAAGGTCGTATGTTGAGCTAAATATGCATCCAGTTCTTCAATTGCCCACTTTCGATCAGTTTTTATGTAGAGATTCAACATAAAGTCTCTTGATAGCTCCATATCAATTAAACAGTACGCATAACCGGCAGCAGTTAGTTGGACTTTGATTTCCTGCCAACGTCGATCAACGCTCCCATCTTGAATAAAACTTTGTTTTGACTTTAATATGTCTTGGAATCGTTTCTGTCGGCGGTAATAGTATTCTTTAAGAGCGTCAGGATCATTAATATCGCCCACTAACAAGTCT
>JBEKIY010000062.1:0-4528 GCA_050011495.1 Saccharimonadales bacterium (SeqCode)
TTATAAAATAAATCGTATAGAACACCGCAATCTCCCAAGCGGTTTTGCCTTCCAAACGAGCTCCTTTTTCAAGCTTATCTTCACCGCTATCGGCATCACTCACTAAATGCCCAACGTCAGTGATGTTTAGTACCCAGTGCGGTCTTAGCTTCTCGGCTTTTAGCGTACGGATTAACAAATCATAGCGAATAAATGTGAACCAATTACCAACATGCGGGTAGTTATAAACCGTTGGCCCGCAAGTATAAATGCTAACCTCGGGTGGACGCAATAATGAAACGTTTTCCACTTTCCGAGTTAGTGTGTTGTATATTTTCATGTCGATTTTTCTTCTAGAGAATTAAGAAGCTCGCTTGCTTTGGCGACAGTTTCGTTCTTGATTTCCTCTAGGGTTCGTCCATCCGTAATTTTATACCCACTGGCGTAACTATGTCCACCGCCACCAAAGTGTTCGGCTAATTGTAATCCAATGCCCTTGCCGTAATTGCATTTAATTTTCGCCGTTATCCTACCATCTTTATAAATTTTATAAGCAATTGCCACATCTACGCCTACAACCATTCGCATATCATCCAATACCAACATTGAAGGATTGTAGTCATAACTATATTTTTGAATCTCTTCCCAAGGAATTGTTATTATGGCTAGGCGGTTATTGTCAAAGTATTCTACTCTTTGCAATAATTCGCCTTTATAGCTAAGTGTTTCGGGTTTTTTGCGCATTAAATTTCGACGTCGATCTTCTAAGCCAGCCACACTAACACCCGATTCAACAATATCAGCCACCACTCGAATCGATTTAGCAGTGGTAGCTTCACTGGTTAACCCCAGACTATCGGACATCATTGCGGCTAGCAGATTCTCGTTGGCGTCATGATTTAACGGCCAGTTAAGTTTCTTGGCTAATTGATAAATTACTTCGCTTGTAGCAACCGCTGGTCGATTAAATACTACAGTTGCGTACGAAATGTTTGGAGTGCCCATATGATGATCAATTACAATACAGGGTTTAGTTGTTAACCACTTGTGCTGATTAGACCTGACTAGCGAATCAAACAAATTATCGGCTGATGTATCAACAATTATACTGATATCGAAATTAGTTGGTAATTCTTGGCTAACACGGTCCCAGCCAGTTAGATAACGAAGATACTCTGGCGTATGAACTCCACAATATAAAAAGGGCTGTTTGCCCATATCACCAAAAATATTTTCTAGTGCTAGGGCGCTACCCAAACTGTCACCGTCTGGGATATCGGCTTGCAATATGACGATTTTTGAAGCACGGTTAATAATCTCTTGGATTTGTTCAGCGTCTTTAAAATAATCATCCATATAAAACTTTACTTTCTATTTATTGCAGTATGGTCCGACCCTCTAACGCTCGTCCAAGCGTTATTTGATCGGCGTACTCAAGATCAACCCCGATTGGCAGCCCTCGCGCCAAACGGGTTATTTTAACTTTCCGTTTACCAATTTGCTGTTGAATAAATAAGGCTGTTGATTCACCTTCCACACTGGCATTGGTGGCCAGAATAATTTCTTTGACTTTATCCTCGTCAATACGCTTGATTAGCTCTGCAATATGCAACTGCTCCGGACCGATGCCATCAATTGGCGAGACTAATCCGCCTAATACATGGTAAGTGCCATGAAATTGGGCAGTTCTTTCCAGGGCGACGATATCGAACGGTTCGGCCACAACGGCAATTACGGTTTTATCGCGTCTTGGGTCAGTATATAAATCGGATAATTTTTGGTCGGCCGAGACTAGGGCAAAGGTTTTGTGACAGTAACCAATTTTCGTATTTAGTTTCTCAATTGAACGAGCCAGTTGAGCAGCTTGTTCAGGATCGTGGCGGACCAGATAATAAGCATAACGCTCAGCGGTCCGCGGACCTACTCCGGGCAAACACCCAAAAGCATCAATCACATCAACTAAGGCTGACGGTAATACTTGCATGAGCTATTTTGTTCCCTAAAGCCCCAGGTTTCCCAGGGCACCCATCATCGGTTGCATTTTTTCAGCCGCAATTTTTTGGCTTTGTTGAATAGCTTCCTTAACGGCGTCCTCTAGCCAACGTTCTAATTGAGTAATATCATCGGTATCAATCATTTCCGGATTAATATGAATTTTCTTAAGTTTTTGTTCACCATTAAACTCAACACTTACAGCACCATCACCTTTTTCAATGGTAATGGTTTGATGCTGAAGTTCTTTCTGAATTTTTTTAACCTTCATGAGCATTTTTGCCTGATCTAACCGGCTCATTGTCTGTCTCCTTGATTACTACTCTATTGTATCAGATGTTATCGGTTGAACGGTCAAAAACAATTTGGGTTGTCGGATCATTTTGCCAAGCAGTATAGTAACTGGCTATATGGTACCAACAACTAATCCCCACGGCACAACTTAGAATTAACATACCTATGGTTCTGGCTATCGGATTAACTGGGAAAATGTACAGCCAGTTTTCTAGCATATAGAAAATACCGACTGTAATTACAATATAGAATAACGGCAAAATTAAATTTACTGATACCGGACCACCGATAGTAATCAACAATATGGCGATTGCACAAAGTCCACTTAGGGCCATAAATCTTTCTGATTTACGGAAGTACCAAAGACTATAAACTCCCAGTATGAACATACATATTTCAAATATATTTAGGATTGGGATGTGCGGGACCAGTTGAGTTGGAGATAATGAACTGCGAACAAATAGATTTAGGGGAATATGGTATAAATTCCGCCACATTGCCATAAGATTAAACTGCCGTGGTAACCCAAAAATACTATACAAAAGAGATGGCAAACGAATAGCTGACCAGATAAGCGGTAGAATCAGCAAAACTCCAGCACTTAGTAAACAAATTTTTTGCCAAAGCTGACATATAATTAAACGGCGTTGGATAAGTTTATAGCGCCAAATTAAAGCTGCAGCGATGAACCAGACAAATCCCGGGATATAAATTGCAATAGCTAAAGCAATTATTGCCGCTAGTAAGGGTAATATCTTGCGCGTACTATGGGTTAACCAAGAACGAACCGCTAATAATAAAACTAATCCGAACATTAAAATACAGGGCGTTGCTTGTCTGGCATCAGCTAAAAATATACTTGAAGTCGATAGTAGGATGCTGGTTACGACAGCTGCCTTTAAGCCATACCAATGACGGACGACACCGACTATTAGACAAACAATGATTAAACCGATTATGACACTAGGTAAGCGTAATAGCATGACATTATGCGGCGCAATATAGATTGCCAGCCGCTCCAGAAGGTGAAGGGGTAAATTAATCGGGTTTCGAATAATGTTATGCCAGTTAGCAGCCTGACGGAGATTATTTACTTCAGCCGAACTTAACTTAGTGGGTTTAGTAGATAAGTGGATCAGCAATACGACAGCAGCGGCAGCAATTGCTATAAGATAAGCTATTATCAGCCGCCAATGAGTAAAAACCAGGGCACGTATTTTTTTCATTATTAACAGTTCTAGTATACATTAGTGAACCCACTGAATATTACTATGGTTGTACATTAATCTTTAAAGGGTTGGTCCTGGCGGGTTTCGAGTGATCGAAATCGTTGTTTTTTACGATCAAAGTATAATTCTATATTTTCAGTTGGACCATTGCGGTGTTTTTTAATTAAAATGTCAGCAATATTCTTTCGATCGGTATCAGGATTATAATATTCTTCCCGGTAGATAAACGCGACTACATCACTATCTTGTTCAATTGATCCAGACTCACGTAAATCAGCTAGTTGGGGGATTTGCGGACTACGACTTTCTACTAATCGACTTAGCTGGCTAACTGCTAACATTGGTACATTTAATTCTCTGGCAATACTTTTCAAGTTTTTAGATATATCTGAAACTTCTTGCACTCGGTTAACGTCACTTATAAAGCGACTGCTGCCGCTCATCAATTGGAGATAATCGACAATAACCAATCCCAATTCACGTTGGTGTGCCTCGCGGCGGGCTTTGGTACGTAAATCGCTTACTGTAATACTAGGTGTATCATCGATAAAAATTGGTGCTTCGCTTAAAGTGCCCATTGCTTGGCCAATTTTCTCAAAGTCACTATCAGTTAAGTTACCTGTTCGTAGAGCCCAAGCATCGACACCAGATTCCATAGCCAATAAACGATCAACTAACTGTTCTTTGCTCATTTCTAAACTAAATATTAAAACCGGTAATTTAGCTTGGATAGCAACATTATGGGCAATATTAAGCGCTAAGGCTGTTTTCCCCATGCTCGGTCGAGACGCCAATACAATCAAGTCGGATTTTTGCAGTCCAGCCAGTACTCTATCCAAGTCTTTATAACCAGTGGGCGTACCTCTGATTTTCTTTTTATCTTTGTGCAGTTCATCTAAGCGGTCAAAGCTCTCCGCTAAAATAGCATCAAGACCAATAACGTCATGTTTTAGGTGTTTTTGACTAACAGCGAACAAGCGAGATTCAGCTTCATCGATAAGTTCTTGCAAAGATTTTGACTCATTATACCCAAG
>JBEKIY010000063.1:0-4467 GCA_050011495.1 Saccharimonadales bacterium (SeqCode)
CTTGAGCAACATATTTATGGCTATGCCGATCATGAGTTCAACATTTCCAGCCCGACCCAACTGGCCGACGTATTATTTAATAAGCTGTCTTTACCGACAGTAGGTATAAAAAAGGGCAAAACTGGCTATAGCACAGCGGCTGTCGAACTAGATAAACTACGCGATTCGCACCCGATAATCAACTTAATTAGTCAATATCGCGAGGTTACCAAGCTAAAGAATACCTACGTTGACACCTTACCGTTGTTAGTCGACAATAATTCACGTCTACATACATCTTTCAATCTGACAATTGCTCAGACCGGCCGCTTGAGTTCAACCGACCCGAACTTGCAAAATATACCAGTTAGGACGGATTTGGGGAAACGAATTCGTACGGCGTTTGTGGCCGGTGAGGGCAAAGCTCTGATCAGCGCCGACTATTCTCAGATTGAATTACGTCTGGCGGCGGCCATGTCGAAAGATACTGAAATGATGGATATGTTTAACGGCGGTGTCGACATTCATACTCAAACTGCCGCCCAGGTCTACCAACGGAAACCGGAAGACGTCACCAAACAGATGAGGCGAGCTGCTAAAGTAATTAATTTTGGTATCCTTTACGGCATGAGTCCGCACGGCCTAAGCGTAGCCGCCGATATGACTCGGGCTCAAGCCGAACATTTTATTAATCAGTATTTTGAATTGCGGAAGCCTTTATTAAGCTATATGAATAGTTTGAAAGAAAAAGCCCGGACTGATGGCTATGTAGAAACATTATTTGGCCGTCGCCGGCCGATGCCTGATATTAATTCCAGTAATTTTGCCATCCGTTCGGCGGCTGAAAGAGCAGCTATGAATATGCCAATCCAAGGCACGGAAGCAGATATAATGAAACTAGCAATGGTGGCTATTGACAAAGCGTTAACTGAAAAATTTCCAGCAGCTAAAATGTTACTGCAAATCCATGATTCGATTCTGGTGGAAGCACCAAAAGACATGGCGCCAGCAATTGGTGATCTACTTAAGTTGACGATGGAAAATATCTACAAACTACCTGTTAGACTGGATGTTGATGTGTCAATCGGCAAAAACTGGGGAGATCTTTAAAGAGTTATAGTACACCGTAAATTCTTGCAAAATAAACATTATGTGATATTATAACCGTTAGAAAGATTTATGTATGAGGTATTTTTTAATATTTCTAATTACCATCGGCCTAATCGTTTTGGTATTTGTAATTATCCTGAAATCCTTTAGTTCAGCGCCATCCAAACCGCCCACACCGTTGGTTGATTATGCTAATACCAATACTATTGTCGAAATGACGATAGACGGTCCAGTTACGGCCGATCAAAACCATAATTCCGTACAAATGATTGTTGGCCAATCCAATAGTGAGATTAATATTATTCAGGGTTATCAAAACAACGTTATTAATACCCAAAGTTATCAGAATAATAGTGCATCCTATGGAGTGTTTTTGAGGTCCTTGGATTTAGCCGGCTATAGCGAAGGCAAAAACGATCCTAACCTAGCTGATTATCGCGGTTACTGCCCGACTGGCGATGTTTATATCTATCAAATCTTAAATGGTACCAGCACGATTGAACAATATTGGTCTACTTCTTGCGGTGGTCAGGGCACGTTTAAAGGGAATGATTCGCTTATTCAAACCTTATTTGATGCCCAATTCCCGGACTACGGCGATATTACCAACGACGTCAACATTTAAAGTAATTTCGAATTTTCCCCAACCTTAGCTTTATACTTATAATTGAATGATTAAAGCGCTTATATTTGATTATTTTGGGGTTATTACGTCTGATAATTTTTGGCAGTTTACCGGCGAAGATAGCAATGCCGCGGGCAATTTCCATCAATTAATTGCCAAAGTTAACACTGGCGCCCTAAGTTGGGAAATCTTTATCAATGACGTGGCTCGTGAACTACGCCGAACACCCCAAGCGGTTATAGCAATGTATAAAAATGAAAAGATTGACCTTGATTTATTGAGCTATATAAAACAACTTCGTCGCCGATTTAAGACAGCCTTGCTAACCAATTCCAGTTATGAGTATTTAGAGCCAATTATTGCCAACATGAAATTAGAACGGTTTTTTGACGAAATTGTTATTTCATCCAGGGTGGGGATGATTAAACCGGATCTGGCAATATTTAGCTATACCCTAAATCGGCTAGGAGTTGATAGTCATGAAACAATTTTTATTGACGATAGACTGTCTAATGTCACTGCGGCTCGGCAAATGGGTATAAAAAGTGTTCTTTATACTTCATTTGACCAGTTGCGATCGGAGCTGACAATCCTAGACTAAGTAGCTATGGATTTATCCTAAAAACCAAATTTTTATTAGTTTCTGATTTAATGACATCTTGTAATTCTGGTAGTCGCAGGCGCAGAGCGTTAATTAACGATGCGCTGGGAGCGGAAATTATAATCGATGACGGTTTAACGCTAACACTAACTTCTGCCTGAAAAGTTTTATCAACGTAGGCTTTAATTTTGGCAATTACTTCAGGTTCTTGCCAGTCGGATTGCTTAAGGATTGATGATAAAGAATCCATCTTAGTCATTATAGCTGATACAATGAGAGTACAATGCCAGAGTTACCAGAGGTAGAGACTGTTCGAATTGGTCTAGATAAATTAATCCGCGGTAAAAAAATCGTAGCGGTTAGCCATGATACTGCCAAAAGTTTCCCTAATGCCGATGTGGATGTAAAACATTTCCTAATTGGCGCATCAATAGTCTCGATTCATCGCCGGGCGAAGGTTTTAATAATTGAACTGAGTAGCCAGTATGCACTGGTTATACATCTTAAAATGACCGGACAGTTAGTCTACAAAAGCCGTCACCAGCATTTTGGTGCCGGACATCCATCGCCCAGTTTGGTTAACCAACTACCTGATAAATCTACCAGAGTGGAAATCAGCTTTAGTGATAAAAGCAGCTTATTTTTTAATGATCAACGTAAATTCGGCTGGGTCCGTTTGCTTCCAAGCAACGAAGTTGCTAACATTGATTTTTTTAAAAAAGTTGGCCCCGAACCACTAGCTACTGACTTTCGCTGGCAGGAATTCCAAAATCGTTTACACCGTCGTTCTAAATCGACTATCAAAGCTACGTTACTTGATCAAACAGTCATTGCCGGCATAGGTAACATTTACGCCGACGAAAGTTTGTGGGCAGCTAAAATTCATCCCAGCCAAAGAGTAAACGAGTTATCGCCTCAAGCCATACATAAATTATTTAACGAGTTAATTGCTATTTTGAAATTAGCCATCGCCAGTGGCGGATCAACTGATCGGAATTATGTTAACGCCGAAGGGAAACAAGGTAATTATTTAAAATTCGCGCGAGTTTTTCGACGCGAAGGACAGTTATGTTTGCGTTGTAGTCAACCTATTATTAAATTAAGAGTTGCTGGCCGGGGGACACATATCTGCCCTTCTTGCCAACGGTTAAGGTGAATCATGATAACAACGATCGTTGGTACCAATAGCTATACCCGAAAGCAACTAATCAACAGCTTTGTCGCCCCATTTATTAAACAATATGGCGATTTTGGCTACGAATCGATTGACGGCGAGAATGTAGCTTTTGATCAACTGCAAAGTGCTTTACAGAACCTGCCGTTTTTATCAGTCAAAAAACTGATTGTGTTGCTGAAGCCGAGCGCCAATAAGGAGTTTGTCAATAAAATTGACCAATTATTGCCAACCATACCTGACTCAAGCGATGTCATTATTGTCGAATCGAAAATTGATAAAAGGTTGCATTACTTCACCACGCTGAAAGACCAGACAAAGTATCATGAGTTGCAAGACCCGATCGGTTCGGACTTAGTCAATTGGCTGATAACCTATGTTCAGGACAAAAACGGTCATATTAATCCGCAATTAGCTCGTCAGCTTATTGATAGGGTAGGTGGCAATCAGCTATTACTAGCTAATGAACTCGATAAATTACTCCTATACAGTTCCGAAATTTCCGATCAAAGTATTCAACTGTTAGTTGAAATCACTCCTCAAAGTACAATTTTTGAAATGCTTGATAGCGCCTTTGCAGGTGATAACCAGCGAACGTTAGATTTGTATAAAGAACAGCGCGATCTAAAAGTCGAGCCAGCTCAAATAGTTGCTATGTTAACCTGGCAACTACATATCCTAGCACTTATCAAGACAGCTACTAATCTGACTGCTGAACAGATTGCCAAAGAAGCTCACCAAAACCCGTTTGTTATCCGTAAAAGCCTTGGTTTGGCAAAAAGGATCGAACAGCGTACGCTGCAGCGCATGTTAAAAGATTTATTGGCGCTAGATATAAAACTTAAGACTGAAGCAATTGACCCGGATGAGGCTTTAAAATATTACCTGTTAACACTCCATTAAACAGTTTACTTTTTAGGAGTGGACTTTTTACTGGCTGGCTTGGTAGTCGGTCGTTTCTTAGTAGCCACTGGTGTA
>JBEKIY010000064.1:0-4386 GCA_050011495.1 Saccharimonadales bacterium (SeqCode)
TAACTATTGACCTAGTTTTGATAGCAAAGTATGCCGTAAACATGGCCAAGAAACTCATCAGTACGCCCATACTACCTAGAAGTACGTCCAATTCACATCCTCTCGGATTAGAAAATCTGTCTGTTAAGGAGCAGTCAACGCGACTAATTCGTGTTAATGGTTCCTTAACAGATATATAACAGAGAACTTGTTAATGTGCCTCGGAGATAATAATAACCTCAACGAAACCGGAATATATTACCATAAGTACAATAATTAGTCAATATTACCTATTGGCAACTATACCGATAATATAATTTTTATTGTTCACCAGAAAGACTATTCCGTATTGCTTGGTATTCTAAGATATCAGCCTTAATACGAGCTCGAGTCAGAAATCGCACAGCATGTCTAACTTTTATTCTGCCAGATACAATTCCGGTCTTATGAGATTTAATATTGGCAATGATATCGGCTTGAACTGGGCATTTTGCAGCTATTGGTTGTCCTTCAACATAATTTGGGCAGGTAGTGCATTTGGGAATTGTAGTTTTTCTTATCGCCTCGACTACAATCTCATAGCCTTGGATAGTACTTTTTTGGATACCTTTAAGAGGTTTACCTTCATCGAATGGATCTACTATTTGTTGACTAGCTTCTAGTAAATAGCCAATGTAACTCTCGACGGCACATGGAGTAGTATCATAAATCTCATCTGAGTTAGCTTCAATACTCATTATAATTTCCTTCGCATTATATAATAAGACATAACTTGATTAATTTACAATTAATATCCATATTAATGCAAAAATGATTATGTACATTTTTAAATAATATTAAAAAATATTTTGATATACTTTTTATTATGGACACATCTGAGACACGGGTTAAACAATTATTTAAATTAGCAAATATAAAGGTTGGCGGGTCTAATCCCCAAGATATTGTCGTTCACGACAAGCGTTTTTATACCAAAGTATTGCGTTACCGAGAATTAGGATTGGGCGAATCCTATATGGACGGTTGGTGGGACTGTAAAGCTATCGACCAATTAATTACAAATTTATTAGGTGTTAATATCCGCAGTTTAGTTAAGATTAGCCCATCATTATTATTGGCTGCACTACCAGGTATATTTAAAACTCAAAGTGTTACCGGAGCCAAGAAGAATGCCGAGCATCATTATAATATTGGTAACGATCTATATCAGCGGATGTTAGGCGAGCGAATGATTTACAGCTGCGCTTATTGGAAAGGCGCTAAAACTCTAGATCAAGCCCAAGAAAATAAATTAGATTTGATTTGTCGGAAACTAGAGCTTAAAAAAGGCATGAAATTACTGGACATTGGTTGCGGTTGGGGCGGCTTTGCCAAGTATGCCGCCAGTAAATACGGCGTAAATGTCACCGGAATTACGCCTGCTGGGGAACAAATTAAATTAGCCAAAGAAGCAACTAAAGGTTTATCAGTTAAGATTTTACAGAAAGATTATCGGGAGATCACCGGTAAATTCGACCGAATTACTTCAATTGGCATGCTAGAGCACGTTGGTCCGAAGAATTATGAAAACTTTTTTGCTATCTGCAATCAGTTGTTAACCGACGATGGCATGATGCTACACCACACTATTGCCAGCAATAAAGCCAGTAAATATATTAATCCGTGGATAAGTAAATACATTTTTCCCGGTGGAGTACTACCAAGCTTGGGCCAAATTAGCGATGCTGTAGCTGATCGTTGGATTATTGAAGACGTGCAAAATTTCGGACCTGATTATGATAAAACTTTGATGGCCTGGCATAAAAATTTTACGACCCATTACAAAGAGCTAAAAGGTAATTATGATGAACGCTTTTATCGGATGTGGAAGTTCTATTTATTAATCTGTGCCGGTGGTTTTCGTTCCCGACATTTACAGTTGTTGCAGCTTGTCATGCGCAAAGTTCGTCCGTCAAATACCTACATTGCCGCTCGCTAGTCACTAGTTTGTTACTGACGCCGTCTTTTTTCTACTAAATTTAATTGACTTAGTTCAGTATGAATCGGTTGTCTAAAAAAATTAGCTACGTCTTCAGATATTGATAAGTCTAGGATTCTACCTAGATGTATCGAAGGCGTATATAAAGTCCATAAATCGTAACCAGTCGAGCGTTTAATAATCTCTACAAGCGCCCGACGTTGATGTATCAATGCGCCTTTGGGTCTAACTCTGAGTTCCATATACGCATTACTAGGATTATATCTAATAGTTTTAACTTTAATACTGTTGATACTGGCATTCTGAGAAAATCTCAAAATGCGTGGAATATGCATATTAATAGTTGACATTAATGCTGTTCGACCGATGCCTCTAGGTAAACCACCAAACTTAACAGCCCGAGCAGTTTCTTCAGGTTCTAACAAATTAAGATCATAAGCTATTGTTGGCGACACTAGATCAATAGCATCAGAGAATGCTTGATCAAGTCTGTTGCGAATATAGTCAACAGCAGCTTGCTCAGCGGAAAGGGTACCGTAAAATCCGTAATCATTTATGTCTTTAGATGAAATTTTGTCAGATTCATAAGGCGTTTCCATAACATAAAATTTATATTATAAAAACGTATTTATCGCTATAAAAAATATCTCGTAACTATCCTATTACAGCAAATTAATTCTTGAATTCAATGCTAGTCTCACGTCTTAGCCAACATATGCCTTTATTATAAATAATCTGTTAAAACATTTATTGATATAATCAATGAAGAATTATGAAACAAGTCGACACCATATCTATATCTGAATTAGCGGAAATGTCTAAAGCTATGTATGGAGACTTAGTTAAAGCTGTAGTAGATATAAATTTGGGCATTTTAGTGGTAGATGCTGAAATGCATGCCGATGAAGAAGAATATCTATTAGAAAACGGATCGAAACAAAACAGTCTATGGGGAATTAACCTTTATCCGGCTAAGTTTGGCACCGATGAATTCATTGAGTTTGATTCAATGATAAATATCCGGCCCAGACAGAACAATCGATCTAGGGGTGTTGATAATGATGAAGTAAAGCAACAGATTATTGCTGTTGTTGCTGAGAAGATAAAAGATGAGCTATCAGATTGATAAACAACGTTGGGCCCGGTTGAACATATTTGAGCAAATGGGGAATATTTACAGCGAGGTTGGACGGTCGTTTGCCGCTAAAAAACGTCACGATAAAACTGCTTGCGATAAAGCCGTGGAACGGGCGGTTGATTTATTTAATGAAACTATTAACGGACTAATTGCCGCTAAATCTCCTAGAGCCAGGGAAGTACTCCGAGCCAAGGAAGAATTTCTTAAAATTATTAACGATAATCGAGTCAGTAACGAAGAGATCGAAAGTCTAGACCACTACTTTTTTCATTTTGCAATAGCCGCCCGGTTAAATAGTTAAATATTTAAAAAATAGCCAAAATTGACAATAATTAATACTTATGCTAATATATGCGTTGTAAAAGGATTTGGGAATAATTATGAGTAGAAACCCAGAATCATTAGTAACTAAATCTTTAAAAGTTGGCTTAGGTGCATTCCTGGGTTTAACTAGTATTCAAGCTGCATTCAAGAGCCCTACTGTCGAAAAAGCTGCTTCCAGAGCTGCTTATGTTCAACAAGCCAATCCTAAAAACTTCGATAACTTAGTTTCTGATATAGAAGGATTAAAGGGTTTGCATTGGCAAAAGGGAACAGGCTATATGAGCACTTGGATTAAAGCTGAGTCAAACCTAAAAGATAATGATGAGGTTGTTATATCTATAAGATCTACCAAACCTTTCTCTGGTGAATTACCTGAACCCAATAAAGTAACAGATATAAATATTTCACGCTTTATTAAGGGTACTGACATAAGCCCCATAATGAATCCTGCAAAATCTCCGGTACCAGAAGTCACCGAAACATTTACACCGAATATCCCAGAATTTGGTAATACTGCCAAGAATACGCTCAACTCCTGGGCTTTATATAATGAAATATCTAAACCGACGTACTATTTCCCACCCGACCCCAATTCTTCTTATACCGTAGATGTTAATGGTGATTTGGTCATAACCCAAAAAGGCGAAGCAAAGGAAAAGATTTTACGTAGTAAAACTGAAGCTAATATCGTAATGAACGGAATTCAGAATCAATTTTACGCTATAGCCGAAGCAGCCAATTATCACACCAACGTTCAAACATCTCCTATCGAAGTTAAATAGCTAGAATATGCTTGTGCTTAAAGCTAAATTGAATTAAAATTTAACTATTAACTAAATATAAAAGTGTAAAAAAATGAAAATATTTAAATCTAATTCCAAAGGATTTGGTCATTTGGAATTATTAGCTATGGCAGTTTTTGTTTTAGCCTTCGCGGGGACAGCTTATTTAATTCATAGTCATGAGC
>JBEKIY010000065.1:0-4363 GCA_050011495.1 Saccharimonadales bacterium (SeqCode)
AAAACACTAGAAATTATTTTTATATATTAAATTGGAAGGAGGTTTTAGATGAGCGAAATAGCCCCATCGGTAGCCGAACCAGAACCAATTAACAAAGACGTTTTAATATCAGATCCAATAAAGTTCGGTAATATGTTGTTCGGTTCTTTAAACGTTCCTATATCTAAAAATTATCAAACCGTAAGTCAGGATGATGAAGTTAGGGCGGTTTGCAGTTATTGCTCGCAATTTAATGATTTTATTGAAGAAGCTTATGATGCACTAGCATTAAAAAAAGCCCGACCCGGTCGAGCAAGCATTTTATGGGAGAATGTAAGCAAAGAAGATTATAGCCAAGTTTCACCGCTGGCCCGCGGACTCGGGAGTGACGACACTGCCGAATTAATCAAAGAACAAAAGACCCGGCTACGGGCAATCGCTCATTTGTATGTATTAGATGAGTTGGCTATTACATTAGTCAATGAGCTTATTATAGAGAACGATCCAGCGCGTCAAAAATCTGCATAAATTGTATACTTATGAATAACGTGTTTGAAGATTTTTCGGTTAAATCATCAGTTGTAATTGTTTATACCGGTGAAGGCAAAGGCAAAACTACTGCCGCCCTCGGTCTGATTTGTCGAGCTCTGGGGAACCGCTCAAGAGTTGCCTTTATTCAATTTATTAAATACTGGAATGTCAGTGAGCACGTTTTTATTAACGATATTAAGCCGCTTTTTAAAGGTAAATTAACTTTTTATAAAGGCGGTAAAGGCTTCTTTCGAGCTGGCAATCTAAGTGACCCGACAATTACCGATCATCAGCATATTAACGCCGCTAAACAAACTTATCAAAAAGCTCTGCAACTCAGCCAAAGCGGTCGTTATGATCTAGTTATTTGCGATGAAATTAATAATGCCGTACATGACGGTCTGCTCAGCGTAGCAGAATTAAAAAGACTAATTATCAAACGCTCACCGCACACCAGTTTATGTCTAACCGGTCGTAACTTTCCTAAAACCCTACTACCTTTAGTTGATATTGCCACCGAAATGAAAAAGTTAAGACATCATTTTGACGATAAATACTTAGCTAATAAGGGGATTGATTACTAATTATGGAACAATTAGACGAGAATCAAGCCACTTTAGTTAACGACCAAGCACCGCCACAATACCAACTGCTAAATTATGTTGATAGCTTTATCTTGGTACAAAATAATTTAAGTACGCACGGCGAAGAAGTCGGCAGTGAATTTGAAACTTTTTTGTCTGATTTAGGCAAGCCCTTTGGTAAAGTTTTAACCAATAGAGATCCGCAAATTACCACTCAGCGAATCATCGAAAAACGAGCTGAACTTGAAGCGAAATATCGAGAGCTTGGTAGGATGGCATTATTTTTCGCATCCGGCGATAAAGTAATCGATGATGGCATTCCAGTTGCTCGTCAAATTGGCGCCGTAGTATGCGCTTTGAAGGCCGGTGGGGCATCTAACCGCAGTCGGTCGTTAATTGAGTCACAAACCCCAGAAGAATTATTCAAAAACGGTTACGTCGTTAATAGCCGAACAATGGTTGTCGAATTAAGTAATAGTGACGGTGAATTGATTGATAAATTTGAAGCCCATACTACCGGTAGTCTTGGTTACCCAGTTAAAATTGCAAATTTTGTTAATACTCCAGAACACCGTGGAAAAACTATTTTTGGAGTGAATATTCACAAAGTATCGGCAGCATTAGCGGCTGCTCCACGGGCTATATTAGAAATTAAAAAAGCTAAAAAGTTTACCGTTGAGATAAACGGCCAAGAAGTTAGAACTCGAGCCATACTATTTTTAAATTGTGCACGTTTCGCTATTGTTGGTTATGCCAAGCAAGTTAGGGCTGACGGACCAATACATTATATTGAGAAGAGTAGCCGTTCTTTATTGGGCTTAGGATTCACGCTGATTCGTTTAAGAGCTAAACACTCTCCTGGAGTTGATTTAAATGAACCCCTAACCATAAGATTTCCTTTTGATACCGAGGTTGAATTTGGTGGTGATACCAGAAAAATTGCCGCTGGTACAATTGCCAGACTATCTCATGGACTAATAATCAGTGAAATTACCGATAAAAAAGATTATCTAGAAACTAAAAACAGCCAAATGGCAGCTTAAGCATAATTGGCACTCTTGACATGTGAGTGCCAATTCGCTATAAATTTATAGGCGACGATGTCAACGTTGCATTCTAATAACATAAGTAAAAAGGAGAATATCATATGGCAGATTTAATAAGATGGGATCCTTTTGCGGGTCTTTCAAATTTACATAGTCAAATTGATGACATGTTTAATGGTATGCATGGCTTTACAAATTGGCCGGAAACTGGCGCCAACTCATTGGCCATGGATGTTTATAAAGAAAACGATAAAGAATTAGTTGCCGAGATTCACGCTCCTGGATTTTCGAAGGAGGATATTAATATTAATGTCAACAATGGAATACTCGAGATAAAAGGCGAGAAGCACGAACGAGAGAAGTCAAAAGCCAAAGCCAGAAACTATATGCTACGTGAATCACACAGTAGTTTTTATAGAAGCATTATGCTGCCTAAAAACGTTAACGGCGACAAGGTTAAAGCCAGATACGTTGATGGCGTTCTAAAAATTACGATGCCTCTTACGGCCCTACCAAATCCCAAACATATTGCAATTGAACAGTCCTGAAATAATGCTACTTTACTAACTTGTTAAAAGTGACATATTTTTTAAATGCCAAATTACTGTTTTTTTGCTTATTGAGTAGATGAATTTTCTGAGTTTGTGGATCAATAAAACGTAGGCCGATTCTAATCGGCAGATAATTTAATAAAAGAAGGAATATTAACGGGTAAAAATAACGCTTTTGTGGGGCATGATGATAATTGTAGGTTCGGGGATTCATTCGGATATAGCGGTAAAAGTTAAATATATTAGTTTTAATGCAACGAATTGACACGCCGACTCGTAGGCTTTCAATAAAGCTTAATTTATAACCACAACTAGTTAGGTGGATAGCTAAATCAAGATCTTCATGTAACCCGTTGATATTACAAGTTTTTGAGCGTACTTGTAACCAAGCTTCTTGTCGAAGAGCCATATTTGAACCATATAAATAGCCTACTGATTGGTTCAAATAGTTAGCAATTTTAGATCTAAAGAATAAATCTGTCCGATAATTAAAGTTTTTAAATGGTGAATCATAATAAAATACCGAGCCGGTTACAGCATCAATTTTTTTATTAGTAAATATCTTTTGGAGTTGTTCTAGCCAATCATTTGGCAGGATAGTGTCAGCATCAATCCGGGCAATTATTGAACCCTTAGCAGCATTAAAACCAGCATTGCGGGCAAAGACAATACCTTGTTTACACTCATTTATTAATTCCACAAAATGAAAGCTCTTAGCTATATCAGCCGTCATGTCTGAAGAATTGTTGTCGACCACAATAACCTGATACGGTTTAACGGTCTGGTGTTTGATAGCTTCTAAACACAATCCCAGGTGGTACTGTTCATTGTAAGCTGGTATAACTATAGATATTCTCATGGTTATTATTCGCTTAAACATTATACGTTGATAAGAAAATTATGGCACGCCGCTTATTCCAAAATCTCAATAAATTGTTAAGCATCGTCTGGCAAAAGATAAGTCAATATTGGCATAAAAATATTTGGCATAAGTTAATTATTGGCTTAGTTATCCTAATTGGATTAATGCTGGGCACCATGTATGGTATTGCTCGGTGGTATATCGCCAGTGAAGCCAATAAACCCCTAACTCTGGGTGTGACATTTATCCCGGATTACGCCGAAAGCTTGGGCTTGAATCCACAACAAACGATGCAGGCACTGATCAACGATTTACATGTTAAGAATTTCCGATTGACCAGTTATTGGAGTGATATCGAACCAAGTCCTGGTGTTTATAACTTTAGTCAACTTGACTGGGAGTTTCAAATGGCCGAGGCTGCTCATGCCAAAGTTATTTTAACGCTTGGTCTACGACAACCACGCTGGCCTGAGTGCCATCTACCGACTTGGGCTGACAACGAATCGGTAAGCCAATGGCAACCGCAACTAGAAAGTTATATTACTACAGTTGTAAATCGCTACAAGAACTCATCTAGTCTGGTTAGTTACCAATTAGAAAATGAATATTTCTTAAAAGGATTTGGCGATTGTACTAATTTTAGCCGAAGCCGTCTAGTAAGTGAGTATAATTTGGTTAAAAAATTGGATCCGACTCATCAAATTATTGTTTCTAGGAGCAATAATGGCATTGGTTTCCCGATTGGCCAGCCAACACCCGATGAATTTTCCATTACTGTTTATAAACGAGTCTGGGATACCCATACGCATC
>JBEKIY010000066.1:0-4350 GCA_050011495.1 Saccharimonadales bacterium (SeqCode)
TAACATCTCCTTTGTCTGAAGACTGATAAATATCAACTGGTGTAACTTCATACCACAGCGAACTATCCTGGTTATTCACTAGGGCCGTATTAATAGCTTCATAAACTTCTGCATAGGCTACTGTGTCAGCCACTCTAAGGCAGATATCATGTTGAATTGATGGGAATCTCGATAGTGAGCGATAGACGACTTGGCGGGCCTGTATATTGCTCAGCCGTGAAATATCAATTTCAAAACCAGCTATATAATTTGGCAGTTTTAAATTATTCCGAACAGAGTTTTTAAATTCACCGACTACACCGATTGTTTCATTTTCATCAGACTTGATAACAGCCGATCTGGAGGGTTCAAATAATGATTGAGTGTCTGTGATAGATGTTAGATCTTGATTGCTAGGTACTAATTTTTCAAAACTTACTTTAATATTAAATGAATCCAATAGGTATTGAAGGTATTTTTTGGCTTGATAATAGGCTGCTCCATGGTAATTTAAATCTGCATACTTATTATCGGCAGTAACAATAAGCCCCAAGTGTTGACATTCTATCGGCAGATTATCTGTATTATCAATTAATTTATTTGTATGAACTGGGTTAAGTTCAAATATTACAAATTCCTTATTGCCTGCTCGGATATTCGGGTAAACTTTCTCGAGTAAACCAGGCAGTATACTTAACCGATAGTACTGTAAATCAGGACTGATTGCATTCTGTAATTGGAATGCCCTCTCGGTGTCTTGTCCAACTTTTTTCATTAGGTTTCCATGAACAAAGCTATAAGTCAAAAGTTCATTAGCGCCGGCGGCAGATAATAGATTTCTAATGGATGATTTTGTGTGTAGCAATGAGTTAATAGTCACAGGTTTTAGATCACGTTTTGGCAAAATTAATGGCAAACTATCATATCCCCAAAGTCGGCCAATTTCTTCAATTATATCTTCGGTAATTTCAATGTCAGTTCGCCAGAATGGAGTAGTTACTTGGAATGTTTTATCTTCAAGTTCATTAATCGCAAATTCAACGTTTCGTAATAGATTTATTGCGTCTGATTTACTTAGCTCAAGACCAAGCCGTTGGTTGATCAATTCTAAATTAATAATTTGGGGAGGATGTATGGTGTCGGCTTCAATTGGCACATTTGGTGATACTAAGTCAATAATTTTGGAACATAATTTAGCATCTAGTAAGCGTCCAAACATATTAATGGTTTCATTTAGGACGCGATTATTCTGTAGGGGTGATTGGCCCTTAGTGTAACACATGACGGCATCGGTAAATATTCCATTATCCATAGCAGTCCGGCGGATTGAATTCATATCAAAATTAGCGCATTCCAAAACTATTCGTTTCGTTGTTTCATCAACTTCAGTTTCGGCGCCACCGATTACACCACCAATTCCGACAAGTTTTGTAGCAGAGGCAATGCCGATTGCCTGTTGGCTTGGTAAGTATGTTTTGCCATTCAGGGCTATAATTTGTTCACCGTCTTTTGGTGATCGTACGATTAAATTAGCTATGTTGCTATTGTCTTCATCTTGATTTCTTAGTTTATCGTAATCATAGGCATGAAGCGGTTGCCCGGTAGCGCACATCATATAATTCGTAATGTCGACTATTGTATTAACTGGGCGTACGCCAATTCGACTAAGACAGGATTGAAGCCAAATCGGGCTAGATCCATTATCTTTAACAGTTAAAGCGACTACCATAAACCGGGGCACTAAATCGGGTAATTTATTTTCGACATTTAACGGTAAATCTTCACCTTTTTCAACTGAAAGTTGAGATGGTTGCAAATACCACTCTGGCGAAGTAAAACTTTGGTGATATATGCCGGTGATTTCCCGGGCGATCCCAATGTGCCCAAAACAATCCGGTCGATGAGTAAACATTTTATTTTCGATATTGATAATGTAATCGTTTAAGTTGAATTTACTAGCAAAGTCATCTCCGGGCTTAGCGTCATCAGAATCTAACTCAACAATGCCTTCATGGTCATTGCTAAGGGCTAGCTCCCGGTAACTGGCCAACATACCATTACTCTTAATGCCCCTGATTTCACGCACTGAAATAACTAAAGGTTCTCTGTTAAACGTGTCTGGTACGGTTGCGCCGGGTGGTATAAAAACTACCGTTAAATTCTCTCTAACATTTGATGCTCCACATATAACTTGAATAAAGCCGTTTTCGTCCCGATCAACATCTTTTACTTTATTACCATCGTCGATTTTACAGACATGTAGCTTTTCGGCGTTGGGATGAGGCTGACTATCAATTACTTTGGCAACAATAATTCCCTTATATTGCTCGCTAAGATTATTAACTTGCTCAATAGCGCCAAGTTGGCTACCAATTTTTTCAACCAAATCGTCAATAGACAACTCAATTTTAGTAAATTCTTTTAACCAATTCAGGCTTACTTTCATGAAAATTGCCTCAAGAAATCTAGTTTTCCAGCTTCAAAATGCCGGATATCTTCAATGTTATATTTCATCATAACTAAGCGGTCGATGCCGCCGCCCCACGCAAAACCGCTGTATTTATTTGGGTCAATGTCAGCAGCTGTTAAAACATTGGGGTGTATCATGCCGCAGCCTAGCATTTCTATCCAACCAAGTTGTGAACAAATTGAACAGCCTTTTTTTGAACAGAACGGGCAAGACATTACTAGCTCAAAGCTTGGTTCAGTAAATGGAAAGAAGAATGGCTGGATTTTAATATCTAATTCTTTTACATAATATGCTTGTAAAAAAGTTTTAAGAGTTGCAATCAAATTTCCAGCGTGAATAGCTTTATCCACATAGATTCCTTCCAGTTGATAAAAAGTATGTTCGTGGCGAGCATCAATATCTTCATTTCTGAAGACTCTTCCTGGAATAACAACGGCTATGGGAAGGCCGTTTTCTAGGTCAGATTTATATTGTTTGAGTACACGATTCTGCATCGTACTGGTGTGTGCCGGCGCAATTAACCCTTCTTTTGTAATAAACGTGTCGTAGTCATCCCTGGCCGGATGACCAGCTGGGAAATTTAATGAACTAAACATATGGTAATCATCGTCAATTTGGCGTGATTCGATGGCCGTAAACCCCATTCGATAGAAAATATCAAGAATTGTTGCCAACTCGCGCATAAGTGGGTGAATGCTTCCATGTTCTGCAGTAAGTAGTCTTGGTTGTTGATCGATTGACAAATTAATATCGAACGGCGCGCTTAAATCGATTGGCTCCAAAGATTGATCCGATTCTTGGATAGAGTTTAGTTTCTCAACTATTTCATCTCTTAGTTGATTTACTTCTTTTCCGAATGCTGCTCGTTGCTCGACTGGCAAAGTGCCAATATGTTGATAGAGTTCTTTTAGTTCTTTAGCTTTTGATACATCACTCTTATCGGCTAAAGTTTTTAGTCGTTCTGACGACAACAACAGTTTTCGGGCCTCTATTACTTTTTGTTGTGTGTAGTCCATTATGGAATGATTATAATACAGATCAATCTATGGAACACTAACCATAGGTAGAATAAGCAATAATTTCAATTCGATTACTTATTTAAACCAGGACTTTTTGACCAATTAATTGCCAATACTAATGCAATTAAAAGTGCGCCTAAGCTTACTAAAGCAAAAGATCTAAGTAAGTGAGGGTGCACATGCCCAAAGTAAAGGAATAAAGCTGCGGCTACAAAATTTACCCAGCCCCAAATAACGTTAATAATTGCTGACGATGACTTACCAAAAGGTGTTGGGTGCTTTTGGCCTGTAATGCCTTTCACAAAGTGAGGCACACCATTTGCTCCAAATAAGCCGGCCACAAAACTAAATACATAGAGTTGCCACATTTGATAATTCTCCTTACGGTTACTATATATTCGAGTATCAGCTTGTTGACTTTAATTTTCAAGTTATATTTTATAAATAATAACCATAATTTTTTTGCGCTATACTAATTAATATGGCCAAGTCTCAACTAAATACAGAAATACAGCCATCTGAGAATGATTTAGTGTCCAATGAGACCAACGATAATAACGATAATCAAACCGCTCCCAAAATCGACATTTTGACACAGGCCAAAACCATCCTTGAACATAATGACCATGGTACTTATACCATCCCGGCAGTTGGTTTATATCCTTATCAGTGGTTATGGGACAGTTGTTTTATTTCAATTGGTATTCGTCATTACGATGTCGAACGGGCTAAAATCGAGATTCTTAGCTTACTACGAGGTCAGTGGAGTAATGGCATGCTACCTCATATGATTCTGAACCCAAATGGTCGTGATCCATATGACAGACATCTACGAAACGCAACTATTTGGCGAAGTTGGATAAATCCAATGGCGCCAGAAGA
>JBEKIY010000067.1:0-4343 GCA_050011495.1 Saccharimonadales bacterium (SeqCode)
GACTATACCATGAGCCAGGAACAGACCTTTTCGACAACTCTGGTAACTGAATTGAAATTAATCAATAACAGCGTATTGCCAATAAAAACTTTTCAAAGTTTCGAAGTTGACCCGCTGGCAGCGATTACCGCTACACTGGCAAAATTTGAAGATGATGAAGAGGCCTGGATTCAGTTAATAGTCCGACCCGCACCTAATAATTGGCATAAAAATAACGAGCACTATATTTCAGGTTTAAGCGGTAAATCCAAGGCCAGTCTGCTAACAACCTTTTGGAATGGCGCACAATCTGCCGGCGAGTCTGCAAAATTAAGCGATTATGAGCAGACCCGTGTTACGGCAGCGGAAGAAAAAAGTCAAAAATTAGCTTTTGAATGCTGCGTGCGAATTGTCTACCGAGGCAATGCTCCACAATCTCATGCTAAATTACGTACCCAGTCAATCATCGCCAGTTATAAGCAATTTAACACGACATATCTCAACGGTTTTGAACAACATCGGGTTGCCGACGATCCTTTTCTCGAAGCTTTATACCGTGCTCGCGAATACAACCGACATGGATTTATGTGCAACATTGAAGAGGTGGCAACCTTATATCACCTACCGCACACTAACGTTGAGACGCCGTATATTTTATGGGCCTTGTCACAAACCGCCGAACCGCCGGCGAACCTACCGATTGTTACTGCCCAGCAACGAGAAGACATTAGTCCAATCGCCGCCACAAATTTTCGAGGGCACAATACTATGTTTGGGATGCCTCGTATTGACCGCGGAAGGCACTTATATATTATTGGGCAAACTGGTGTCGGTAAATCTGCCTTACTAGAGCTACTGACAATCTCCGATATTTATAGTACTTTCGGTTTTGCCGTAGTTGATCCACACGGTGATTATGCCATTAGCATACTAAGGCGTATCCCAAAAGAACGCGCCAATGATGTAGTCTATTTTAACCCGGCAGATACTGAGTTCCCGATTGCCTTTAATCCTATGGAAGTCTATGATCCAAAACTAAAAACTCATACCTGCTCGGAACTGATCGGCGTTTTAAAACGGATGTTTGAATCTTGGGGGCCGCGTCTAGAATATATCCTGCGTTACAGCATATTGGCGCTATTAGATTATCCGGAAGCGACGATGCTCGATATTACAAATATCCTAACTGATAAAAAATTCCGGGCAAACGTAATGAAATACGTAGCCGATCCGGTAGTTAGGAACTTCTGGACAGTGGAGTTTGCCAGCTGGAATGATAAATTTGCGGCTGAAGCAGTAGCGCCAGTATTAAATAAAGTCGGAGCCTTTACCGCTAATCCATTAGTTCGTAATATTATTGGCCAGCCGAAAAGTAGCTTTAACATTCGCAGTATTATGGATGAACATAAGATACTGATCGTTAATCTCAGCCGTGGTCTGGTAGGTGAAGATAATGCCGCATTACTGGGCGCTCTACTAATTACGAAAATTCAGTTAGCAGCAATGAGCCGAGCTGATATACCAGGGGAGAAACGAACGCCATTCTATTTATATGTCGACGAATTCCAAAACTTTGCGACCGATTCTTTTGCCACGATTTTAAGTGAAGCCAGAAAGTATGGTCTTAACTTAACGGTAGCTAATCAGTATATCGCCCAGATGTTACCACAGGTCAGGGACGCCGTCTTCGGTAACGTCGGTTCGATTATCGCTTTTCGGATGAGTCCTGATGATGCGTCTGGTATGACAAAATATTTTGAACCTAAATTTACCGATTTTGACCTCGTCCACATGCATAACCAACATTTTGTCGTCAGCATGACTATAGAAGGCGAAAAAGTTCAGGCGTTCTCAGCTATCACGCTAACTTTGCCGCCGCAAGCGGAAGATTTCTCGCAGATGATTATTGATCACAGCCGATCAATGTATGCTATCAGTCGCGAAAGTGTTGAAAGGTTAGTCGGTGAACGCTACTTATCGCCAGCTGACCTGGCTAAACAGTTAGCTATGGCTTCTAAAGCCTCACAATCACCGACGGAAACTCCACCCACACCGGTACCAACTAGTAGTCAGCACCATGATCCGACAGACACATTAGCGCATGCCGCACTGCGCGGCTCAGAAGTAGTCGAAGTTGTTCCGGCTAAACCAAAACGCCATCGAACGCGTCGCCGTAAGCATAATCGGCCAGACGGTACACAACCGATGTATTCCAATGACAATGCCGCCAATAAACTCAATGATCGGGAACAAGTTATAAAGTTACGCTAATTACCCTATCATTTTAATGGTCGAACAGTTTAAAAATTATGCAAAAAGTCTGCTTAGCACTCTTGACATATGAGTGCTAAATACCTATCATATATCAATAGCTAGCACTGTAGGCTGGTGAGTGCAAATTATTAATTATGACTGACAGACAACAACAAATTTTAAGTGCCATTGTCGAGCAATATGCTGAAGTGGCAAGTCCGGTAGGCAGCAGTTTGCTAGCTAAAGTATTTAATGTTAGTTCAGCTACCATCCGTGCGGAAATGGCCGAGCTAGAGCATATGGGCTTTATAATGCAGCCCCATACTAGTGCTGGCCGAGTACCGACCGATAAAGGATATCGGATTTATGTCAACAGCCTGGGTAGCGAAAAGCAGCGGCCGAATGAACTTCGCGCCGAAAGAGCGTTAAGTGCCCGAGTCGAAAGTGGTGGGCTGCCAGAACGAACTATCCGAAACGCGGTTGAGACTCTGGTGGAAGCCACGAGTAATTTAGGATTGGCAACTATTGGTAACCGTCTGTATATGAGTGGATTGTCCAATTTATTTGGCCAACCGGAATTTCTTGATGCCCTTCAAGTTCAACAGGTTGCCCGCTTACTTGATAATCTTGAACCATGGCTTTACGAAGCAGCACCTAACGAATTACTCAATGTCTATATCGGTCACGAAAATCCAATCGGTCGAAGCGCCGGTTGTTCACTGATTATTAGCCGATTTCGCAGTCCCTTTTCCGACCACAGTTATATTGGCGTCCTTGGACCAACTCGCCAAAGCTACCGGGAAGTGATGACATTGGTTAGATATGCCGGTGAGACGCTAGAGGATGCGCTTTATGGCTAAATCACCCCTAAAACCATCAACTAGTAAAGAGTTAGAGAATCTCAAACAGCAGGTTGTCGAATTAACGACTGCGCTGCAAAGAGAGCGAGCTGACGCCATGAACGTTCGCCGTCGCTCAGAAGAAGAACGCCTTAAACAAGCTGATTTTTATAAAGCGTTAATAGTTCGGCAGCTCCTACCGGTTATCGATGATCTGGAACGATCATTGAAGCATGTGCCGGTTGAATTAGAAAAAAATAGTTATGTTCAAGGAGTTAGCCAAATAATTAAGCAGTTTGAAAAAGTTCTGTCAGATATTGGCGTAGAGCGCATTACGACTGTCAACCAACCGTTCGACCCACGCTATCATGAAGCAGTCGTTATGGAAGACAGTGATGGCAACCATGAGGTAGTCAGCGAAGAACTACAAGCCGGCTATAAAATTGGTGATGAAATCATCCGTCATGCGATGGTAAAAGTAAAAATGGAGTGATAACCAAGATAGAGAATATAATTACGCAACTAAAGAATTGAATTATAGAAATTTAAATTAAGGAGTAAACATATGGCAAAAATTATTGGAATCGATCTAGGAACGACAAACTCGGCGATGGCTGTCATGCAATCCGGCAAACCGGAAGTCATTGCTAATTCCGAAGGGGCACGCACTACACCTAGCGTTGTAGCCGTAAATAAAAACGGCGAACGATTGGTCGGACAAGTTGCCCGTCGCCAACAAGTAACTAATTCTAAAAATACTATTTACGAGGTAAAACGCCTAATTGGGCGCCGTTGGGAAGATAAAGAAGTCCAACGCGACCTTAAATTGATGGGTTTTGAAATTGTCAAAAGCGGACAGGGGCTGAAAGTTGTCATGGGCGATAAACAATACAGCCCCGAAGAAATCAGTGCCATGATACTTGGTAAATTGAAAACGGATGCCGAAGCCTTTTTAGGAGAAACTGTTAATGAAGCAGTTATAACCGTACCGGCCTACTTTGACGATTCGCAGCGCCAAGCCACTAAAGACGCCGGGAAGATAGCCGGCCTGGAAGTTAAACGGATTATTAATGAACCGACTGCTGCCGCTTTAGCCTATGGCTTGGATAAAGACAGTAAAAAAGATGAAAAAATTGCCGTTTATGACCTCGGTGGCGGTACTTTCGATATTTCCATTCTAGAACTGGGCGATGGTGTTTTTGAGGTGAAATCAACCAATGGCGACACGCATCTTGGTGGTGCCGATTTTGACCGACAGATTGTGGATTACCT
>JBEKIY010000068.1:0-4127 GCA_050011495.1 Saccharimonadales bacterium (SeqCode)
TGAGTATTTCTCGAGAGACTTTGTAACCCATCATTTCTTAAAAGAATCTAGCATAGCCGCTCTAATGCCATTATATGCAGGCTGTATTGATCAAAAACGAGCCGATATTCTGGTCCGAGCGTTGGAAAACGAGCATCGTTTTGGACCGGCTTTTCCAGTCCCCAGCGTGCCGCTTGATTCGCCCTGGTTTAAAAATAAAACTTACTGGCAGGGCCCGACTTGGATTAATATGAACTGGCTGATAATTGATGGCTTGAAGCGTTACGGCTATAAAGATCATGCCGCCGCACTGCGAGAAATTACCTTAGAACTTGTCAATCGGTCCGGATTTTATGAATATTTCGATCCGGTTACCGGTGAACCAGCTGGAGCACCGGAATTTTCATGGACTGCTGCTCTGACAATTGATCTTTATCGACGCAAATAGTTAATCATCTTCATCTGTATTTGGACTTTCCAGTAAAAGCGGTTTAATGCTCGGTTCGGTATCTGCGATTTTAATAATATCTTTGTCAACTTTATTTAGTTCTTGGTGGGCACGGTTGAAATGATTAACTGTAGTACCTAAACTACTACCAAGTTTCTGCATGAATTGTTCATAATTTGCAATGTGACGGCCTAGTTCTAAAACCCGTTGTTGAATATCTTGAGCCTGTTCCTGAATTTGTAAACCTCGTAATCCTTGCAATACTGTCTGTAAATAAGCCATAAAAGTAGTTGGACTAACAATAATTACTTTTTTATCTCGAAAGGCATATTCAATTAAATCTCGGGCATTAGTGTCGGTAGTGCCAATTTTATTAATCAGTAGATCATTGTAAATAGCTTCACTTGGTATAAACATAAAGGCAAAGTCCATGGTTTTTTCTCTAGGCCGTATATACTTAGCTGTTTCGTCAATTCTAGCTTTGAGATCAGTTTTAAAGGCTCGAGTTATGGTTTCACGGCGATCTTTATCACGTTCATTAATTAAGCGGTTATAATTTTCTAAACTAAACTTTGAATCGATTGGCAACAGTTTACCTTTATCTAATATGATTACTGCGTCAACTGCTTCCCCGTCTTTAAAATGATATTGTAGTTTAAATTGTTCCGGCGATAGAACATTCTCTAAAACTTGTTTTAAGTAATATTCCCCCAGGACACCTCGTTGTTTAGGATTCTGTAAAACATTTTGCAGAGTTTTTAGCTCGTCGGTTACGTTGACAACCTGACGATTTGTCTCGTCTAGTCGAGCTAATTTCTGAGTAACTTCTGTAATTAATTTAGAACTGGCACTGAATTGTTTAAGCATTGATTCACGCATCAATTCTTGGTTTTTATCCATTCGGTCAGTAATTTGAGAATGCAACCCCTCTTTAAATTTAACAATTTCATCACTTAATTTTGTAATGTCTTGTTTGAGCAGTAAGTTGCTGTCATTTCCCTGTTTTGGCCCAAACTGACGAGATAATATCAAAAACAAAAGAATAACGATGAGTCCACCAATAACTGCTACCATAATCAGCATGTCTTTATTCTATCAGATCACAACAAGGTTATGTTGTCTTTGTTGATTTAGCACTAATGCCTAGAAACGTAAGGGTTATCTTTCAAATAGAATCTCCAAGGTAGGTCTTTGCCTTGGCTAATACCAATTCGATTTGAACGAACAATATTATTTTTACTAATAGGCGGTTTAATAATTAGTTGCAGAGGTTTATCTAATAAGTCATGCCCATTAAGTTTTTTATCTATTTTCAATGCTTGACAGAGTTTTGCTGGTCCATTGGTTAATTGATACTCTAATTTTATGTCTCTATTCTCATACATATATTTTTTACCTTCTATTGGTTCAATAGCTCTAATCAGAACCGCAGCACCATGACCGATCGGACCGGTTACAATATTAAGGCAGTAATGCATCCCGTAGGTAAAATAAACGTATGCAATACCAGATGCGCCAAACATAACTTTAGTTCGTGGCGTTTCACCGCGATAACTATGGCTTGCAACATCCGTTTGGTCATAAGCCTCTGTCTCAACAATCATGCCGCTTAAGCGTTTTTGACCATCAATTCTAATTAATATGCAACCCAATAGTCTTGGGGCAACTTTAATAGAATTATCATTGAGAAAATCTAAGGGATTCATTTATAAAAATATTATCCTATCTTTACTCTTCTTACTTTTCTATAATTATTGCCCTACTGATTAATATACTTTAATCACAAAAAATAAAAATCAATCTATACTAGTAGTTATGGACGAGAGACCATTGGCAGATCGAATGCGCCCCCAACGTTTAAGTGATCTAGTTGGACAAAAACATTTGACAGATAAAGGCAAAATTATTAAAGAAATTATTGCCCATCAAACACCAACAAATATTATTTTATGGGGACCTCCGGGAAGTGGCAAAACTACTATAGCTCGGATTATTGCTAACGAAACAAAATCCGAATTTATTGAAATCAGTGCAGTTGCTGCTAGTAAACGAGACGTTACAAATGTAGTTGAAAATGCTCGTTTGAATCTAAAGCTGGGTCTTAGAACAATTTTATTTGTTGATGAAATTCATCGTTTTAATAAAGCGCAACAGGATGCTTTTCTACCATATGTTGAAAATGGAACAATTACTTTGATTGGAGCAACTACTGAAAATCCAAGTTTTGAAATTATTAATCCGTTGCTAAGCCGCAGCCGAGTATTAGTGTTAGAACCCTTAGCTAAGTCTGACATAATTACAATTCTAAGAAATACAGCTAAACATGAAAAACTATCAGCAAGAAGATTGCCTGAAAAAAGTATTAATATAACTGCTGAACTCTCTGGTGGCGACGCTAGAGTCGCAATTAGTACTCTAGAACTTGCGATGCATTTAACGAAAAACACTATTACAACCGACATAATTATTGAAGCAGCCCAGAAAAAAATCCCTGGATATGATAAAAAAGGAGAATATCACTACAATTTGATAAGCGCTTTTATTAAGTCAATGAGAGGTAGTGATGTAGATGCAGCTTTATATTACATGGCAAGGATGTTGAAAGCTGGCGAAGATCCAAGGTTTATAGCCAGAAGAATGGTGATATTTGCTAGTGAAGATGTAGGCTTGGCCGCACCCGCAACATTAAACTTAGCAATATCAACATTTTTGGCGGTAGAACGAATTGGTCTACCAGAAGCACAGTATGCTTTATTTGAGTGCGCAATTGTTTTGGCAAAGACTAATAAATCCAGGGATGTAGCAGATGCAATGGTAAGTGCTTTAAATGCAGCAGATAAATATTCTGATTCATTAGTTCCATTACATCTGAGAAATGCTCCTACTAAACTTATGAAAGAGCTTGGATATCAGGAAGAATATCAATGGAAGGCAGGATTTCAACACCAGAAAGGATTTCTTCCAGCAGAACTTAAGGATCTTAAGCTTTTTAAAAATCGAAATGAACAGTATACTGATTGATTGTAATAATGGGGCGTGGCCAAGTGGTAAGGCGCCTGTCTCTGGAACAGGAGAACGTAGGTTCGAATCCTACCGCCCCAGCCAAAACGGTTATGCTTGTGTTCTTAACCTCTTTATTTAATAATGATTGAAATGGGACAGAGCATACAGATACAATCATATGACGATAAAGGTCGACCATACTATCTATTACCTGTACAGCAAAAATTAAGTGGTTATTTTGAGGGCTTGCCAGAGTACGATAGTCCTCCACCTGAAGTCTTGATGGCAGATGCCGACAAACAACTTGCATTAATACACCACTATGAAGATGCTGAAGGCTTGCCAAGAAAAGCAATTCGTAAAGTTATAGACTGGGCATTGTCTGGTCCAGGAACAATAGCGACTGGAGCTGTTGGCGCTTATGAGGCATACTCCCATCATTTAGGGGGACCGGGTGAAGCTGAGGTGTGGATTAGTACATTTGGCGTAGGTATTGGCGGACTAATGGTTCACGAGTTTTTTAGAAGGCCATTTGTTGGAGCGAGAGCCATATACCATGCTTGGCGAAATCCTTTTAAGCCAGCCGCTCAAAGCAATGAGCGTATTAGGCAAAAGATCCTTGAACTTTAGCCGATTCAAACAAAATTCTAGTTCTAACCTCGTTCAATATGGCTAGCCATAAGCATTTTGACCTCAG
>JBEKIY010000069.1:0-4098 GCA_050011495.1 Saccharimonadales bacterium (SeqCode)
AAGATTTCGAAAAACGGCAAAGTGCGACATTTGCATGCTAATAGTAACCATTTCTTGCAGAAGAAAAGTGCTGCTCGTAAACGAAAACTAGCTAGTTATCAGACTATGGGTAGTACTAATAGTAAAATCATCAAGAAAAAACTTGGGAGTATTTAAACATGCGCGTAAAAAGAAGCGTACCTTCGCACAAAAAACACCTAAAAGTTCGTCATGCTACAAAGGGCATGCAACGTTCACACCGATCTAGTGTTAAACGCGGCCGGCAAGCAGTAACTAGATCACTTCAATTTGCCTATCGGGATCGTCGCAATCAGAAAAGAACCATGAGGCAGCTTTGGAATGTAAGAATCAATGCCGCTGCCAGAATTAACGGTACTACGTATAGCAAACTTATGGCAGCATTAAAAAATACAAAAATTAGTTTAGATCGTAAAATATTATCTGAACTGGCGGTTAATGAACCTGAAGCTTTTGCAGCAATTGTTAAAGAAGCCCTAGGTTCAAGTTCAAAAGAATAGTTTAATTGAGCTTCAAATTAAAGGATCCAGTAAACATACTGGATCCTTTCTTTATATTAGATCACCTTAGTCAGATTATCCATAAGCCGGGTTCTGTTTTAGCCGACCATCTATCTAGCCTCAATGTTGCCATTAAGATCAAGCGGATTAATTGTGAAAAATGCTGACGGGACATCACGAATTTATAAATCGTTTAAGCATTTGTCTCCTTGCAGCAGGTAGGGTTTACCCATTTATTACTGTCACCAGTATAAATTACGAGCTTTTACCTCGCTCTTTTCACCCTTACCTCTAAGTGATGAAATTCTTCTGATTTGCACAGTTAGATTTTCAAGTATAAAGGCGGTTTAGTTTCTGTGGCACTTTCCCTAGAGTTACCTCCGGTTGCCGTTAGCAACTACCTTTCCCTATGCTGCCCGGACTTTCCTCTCACTTTTTACAAAGTAAGCGGCCAGCCGATAATCTGACAAATATAATTATAACATGATTACGGTTAAATTTTGAATACTGTTTGTTTACTGTTTCTCTAATTCAGCATCAAGCGCTTGATTTACTAAACTATCGGCAAGTTTATTGAGTTCCCGTGGTATTTGAGTATAAGTTACTTCTTTAAAAGTTGCAGCTAATTCATTGATTGATTGATTAATGGGCCATAAATCTCGGTTTCTAACCTTATATTTACCCAACATTTGATTAACCACCAACAAACTATCCATAAAAACATGTACTTTTTTCGGATGTAAATCCCGACTAGCTTCCAGGGCTAGTTTTAGCGCGTGATATTCAGCCTGATTATTAGTCGTTACACCAATATAAACGCCCTCCTGGCTGATTATTTTATCCTGCATGTCAAGTAATGCATAGCCACTTGCAGAAGGCCCGGGATTGCCCCTAGAACCTCCGTCGGCGAAAATCTTTATTTCATCAACGGTTCTAGTTAATTTAGGAGCATCTTTGGGTGAATTGAAAGGTTTAAAAAGATTATCTATCCCAACCGCAAACTGGTGGTCATACTTTGTTACAATTTCAGCATTATCTTCTTTTCGGCTAGTCAACCAAATGCTCACTTCTCCCTCTTTGTTTTGCCATCTTAAATGAGTAATTATATCAGGCATAGAATTAGCTATAATTTGGATAAAATTTAGTGCATCAGCAAAGCTTGGAAAGTTAAATTTTCTATATAAACCTTTGTTAGTTTCTTGCCACATAGTAGGTATATGTTAACACGATGAATTGAAACAGCTTATAATTTTTTACCAAAATGATGAGACTTTCGATTGATTCGCTTATCGAAAAAATTACTAAATAATTGTATGCTTATAAATAGAAGCTAAAAAATAAAAATATGTTAACCGAAGATCCGGTTCACAAAAGAAAAATCCTAAAAAACTGTTTAGTAAAAGAGTTATCTTTTGGTATATTCAAAAAATCTAAGCAGTTAAGTCGATATGTCACCACAAATTGAAGCAGCTTCCCAACCTAAAAGAGATCTGAAAGGCAAAATAATAAAAGCAACTCGCCTTACCCTCAGAACTCTTAGCGAGTTTATACTTTGGATAAAATTAATAATATCTAGGTCACTTGATACGTTTTGGCGTAAGCGTAAGCTTGTTTCCAGACTTTTTAGTTATTTTATTATTTTTATTGTTATAGGTTTTGGAATCTATACATTTCTTCCTCAATCTATATATTTTTCGTTTACTAATCAAAGAAATTGTATTATTAATCCAGCAATTTTCCCAAATATATTTAAATCCAGTCCGGATAAGACATTCTCAATTAACCGGACTGCTAATGTATCAATTGGCAAGATGCCAATTTTCACTTATCGGCTCTGTGCAACTCTTAGAAGTGCTCCGTTATCACAATCTGCATATACTAACGATCAACAACTATCGATCGGTAATTTGCGCTTAAACAAGTCTATACGGATTGATACATCTAAATATTCTGTTGTAGTCAATAACCCGGTCGACAACAAAGCCATCCCGTTAAATCAGCCTCTTAAATATAAACTGAGCCAAGCTGATACTAACTTTGATTACGTACTTACTGCTAATAATCAACAAAGTCTTTGCTTATTAAATAACAAGGTTTATTTAACCTGCAGTCTATCGCCCCTTAAATTTGCTTATGCGGCTAATTATCAGACGTCTCTTGTGCGTAAGTTCCATAATCAGACGATTGGTATAGTCCTAATCAAATCTGTTCAGACTATAACTGCAACAACCATTACTCAGTCGTCAATAAATCCTGGAGCGATGGTTTATGATAAGCCCCAACAAATTATCTTACAAACCGATAAAACCTTAACTAGCATGCAATCTGTAAGCCTAACGACTAAAGGCGGCAATGGTTCAATAGTAAATATACCAATTACTAGTTCATATAGCGGCAATAATATAACTATCAATATTACTAATCCGTTGCCACGACAGACTTTGTTTGATTTACATATAAATAATTTAACTGCTAGTGACCAAAGTACGCTTGAGCAACCATACGACCTAATATTCACAACTTCTGGTGGCCCTCAGGTGTCTAACGTTAACCTGCCATCTTACGGGGTGAGTTTCGATCAGTCAATAGTTATAACTTTTAATCAACCCCTGCTTGCAAGCCAATCTGTAAATAGTATCGCTTCCCTGACAGTAAATGGCGTCTCCCAGGCGGCTACATATTCAATCAACGGCGATCAATTAATTATCCATCCTACAGAAAATTACCCAGTTTGCGCTACTATTAATGTGCAATTAAACAACCAAATTCAAAATGATTACGGGATCGCCGGTAACTCGGCTTGGAGTTATTCGACCCGATCACATTGTTATACGACATTCAGCATAGGTACATCAGTGAAGGGTCGACCAATTACAGCTTATAAATTTGGGGATGGTTCAAGTATGGTCCTTTATATAGGGGCTATGGAGGGTAATGAACAAAACTCATCCGAACTTCTTAGCCAATGGATTTCAAGTGTTGACGCTAATCCCGGTAGGATTCCGGCTTACCGCACAATTGTCATTATACCCACAATTAATCCTGACGGCTTTGCCGCAGATAACAGACTAAACGCCGATGGTATTGATCTTAACCGTAACTTTCCGGCAAATAATTGGCAAACAGAAGTCACTGAGCCAACTGCTCCTACAGTCTGGACTAATGATGGGGGGCCATACCCACTTTCTGAGCCAGAGTCCCAAGCTTTAGCTAATTACTATGCCACGAATCTCCCACGCTTAACTTTGACTATGCACTCTCATGGCGGCATAGTTGAAGCAAATGATGCAAGTGATTCAATTGCACTAGGAGCTCAATATGCGTCGCTAGCGGGCTATGAAGCAATCCCGACCTATGCTATTGGTAATTTTTTTGATTATACAACGACGGGGGCTTTTGAGGATTGGGCTAATGATAAACTTAATTTACCAGTCTTAGAAGTTGAACTTGAAAGTGCGACATCAGATGAATATAGCCGTAATCTTTCTGCTTTGTGGGCCATGGCTCAGGTAAGCCCATAATTTTTGCTCTCACTATAAAATTCAATATAATATTTTAATCAAATCATTAATGGTCGAGT
>JBEKIY010000070.1:0-4089 GCA_050011495.1 Saccharimonadales bacterium (SeqCode)
CCTCAAATACTACATTGAGCAACGCCGACAATGGTACTCCTATTAATGGCTATACCGGTATTGCCCCTAAATATATCGAACTCTGTGTTCATGTAGGTAAAAATGCCGGCACTGATACTGGTTCAAATACTACGGTCGATGCATATCAAGCATCTGCTTCGACCAAGGCTATTACTATGACTTACCACACTAACTCTCCGGTGAATGGATATAATGGATGTAAGGACAGTTTTGTTGGAGATTTCAGCGGTACAACTAACCCCAGTATTCCTGGCGAGCAATGTGGCAATACCGATAAAATATCTATTACCGCCAAATCTAAAACCGGAACTGACTCAGCTGTTGGAACTATAAATGCCTGTGGTGACGACACTGGGTATATTTACAACTTAACCCCTAGTTTAATACTCGCTTCCGGATCTTTTGTCACTATGACTTTTAATGTTTATTATTGCACCAGCACCACGGGCAATTGTATTACGGCGCCAGTTTCGGCTAGCGATATAATGCAAGGCGCTTATTTTGAGCCAAGTGACGGGTCAGACGACTGTCTGGCTGCCGGTAGCCAATCTGGTCAGACTGGTCAAGCTGATAGTTGCTTGACTTTTACTGACGGCGCCCAAACAGCCACCGCCTCTATAATCGTCCCCGTCCCTGGGACCTATACTTTATTTTTAAATGCTACGATCGGCGGGGAAAACGTTTACACTATAGCGAGCAATCAGACTTCATATCCCCTAGCCGCGAATGCTAAAAGTCAAACTGTTACTGTCGATCTTATGGGGGGCAGTGGTTCAACTCCAGTTTCTGGTACCGGCACAAGTAGTTCAGATTGTTCCGGGGACAATGAAACCTCTGCCTGCAATACGCAAGTAGCACAATGTAGCATCCATTTATTTAACCCGTTAAGTTGGTTTATTTGCCCGATTATATCCAGCATTCAAAACATTATGAATTCGGTTGGCAATACGATCACGAGCTATCTAACAATACCCGGCTCTTATTTTGATACCAGTTCCGCAGCCGGCCAACCAATATACGAAGCTTGGAATAGCATACGTGATATCGCGCTGTCTCTATTAGTTATTGTGGCTTTGGTAATGATTTTCTCGCAAGCTCTCTCAATTGGGCCGTTTGATGCTTACACTGTCAAAAAAGTACTACCGCGTCTAATTATTGCCGCCATTATGATTACTCTTTCGTGGCCAATAATTGGATTATTAATTGGTATATCTAATGGCATTGGCGACGGAGTACGTCACTTAATTTACGCACCTTTTCAAAATCTACCGGCGGTTAACTTTACGGCTGGTGATGAGGCTCTAATAGGTGGGCTAGGTATTGGTGCCGCATTGGGTCTTTTTGGCATATTGACACTGGGAATTATGGCTGCATTAGCACTACTTACGGCACTGGTCATTATCGTGCTACGACAAATAGTAGTTATTCTACTGGCGATTATGGCGCCTATTGCATTAGTGCTTTACATTCTGCCAGGCACCGAAAAAGCTTGGAAATTGTGGTGGAATAGTTTCTGGGGGGCATTAATAATGTTTCCTTTAATTGAAGCTTTTATTGCTTTAGGTTCAGTATTTTCAAAAATCACAATGGCAGCAGGGAGTACCGGCATTCTAGATAAAATCATCGCCTACATTGCTATATATTTACCGTACTTTTTATTGCCCATGACGATCCGTCTTTCTGGTGGGATGATGCAGGCAATTGGCGGTAGAATCGCTCAAACCAGTAGCGGTATACAGGGTGGATTATCAAAACGGCGCAAGGTGGTTGCAGCCCAAAACAGACAAGACATCAAAGAAGGCCAACGTTTCAGCGAAAGAAACAGGGTTACAAGGAATTTAAGCCGTGCTCTTAGTGGTGTAGCGGCTGGCCCCAGAGGTTGGATGCCCAACGAAAGAGGCCGAGCAGCAAGAGAGCAAAATATATTAGCCGGTCAGGCTCGGAGGTTAAGAGAAAGTCCAGCATTACAGGCTTACGGGAAAGATCCTTTCGTGGCACTTTGGCTAGCAAAATATGAAAATGCCGATAAAGCCAAACAAGGAGCCCACCAAGATTATGCTGAAGCTATCCAAAAAGCCCAAGCTGCTCATAGTTTAAGACTGCAGAGTGGAGTATCTGAAGTAGATTCCAGGCGCACGATGCAACAAGAAATTGCTGAATCAGACGTTGATCTACAACGTAATCTAACCAATATTGGCAGAGCGGAACAAATTGGCTGGACACGTGGCAATCGGCAATTGTCATTTGCGACAATTGGACAAATGGGCGGCAAAGGATTTAAGAACAAAGAAGAAGTGCGCGCTGCGGCAGGTTCCATCGCAGGTGGAGATTTTGGTACATATGGCAGATTAATGGGTAATTTTGAACACGACGTTAAGGGCGCTGGTTCAACCTACTTGTTGAGTGGGGACGCAAAACAACTTGCCTTATCCAAACCTGAACAAGAATGGTCTAATTGGACTGCTACCGATGTTCATACGCAACTTGGGGGCAGCAAAGAAAATGTTGACTACTATCTTGATCATTTCACTCGAGAATTATCAAGCACTGATCCGGGTCGAGTACAGATGGCCCTACAAGGTTTAGCTGAGATGGAAGACGGTAAGGGCATGAGCCCGAATGGTGAAAGAATTAACGCAGCGCTTAGTAGACCAGAAATTGCCGCTCAACGTCAAGCTGCGCTTAGCAGATTAAGCGCAAGTATTAAGGCCGAACCGGACAACGATGTTAATACCAGGCAAGTATTTGGCCCAGTTATGGCTCCAGTCCTAGATATTCACGGCAATCCAGAGCGTGATCCTTTAACTAATGAAGTAAAGTTAGATGTGGTTCACGATCCAGTAACTGGTAGAATTAGAGAAGAACTAAAGGGTGTCCGCAAAGAAACTGCAGAAGAGAGAATCTCCCGTCTAGCTAGAAAACAGCGACCAGATTTTTATAATACTCAGTCGTCCCAAGCATCTCAAGCACCCCAAGAACCTCAGCCTTAGTGATAAACAAGCTATATAATTTTATAATAATTATTTGATTATTATTAAAGTTTATGCTTATATATAAGCATGGAATCTCATCCTCATGTTTCAGAACCAAAATCTTTAGATAACAAATTATTAAATGCTCGTGAGCGTATTGCTAACGCTAATTCTCATGAAGAAGTAACTATTGCTGTAAAGGGTTTAAGGGGAGCACGTAGATATAAAAGTCTGGGCCTAAAAAGCTTTTTACCATTTACTCCAGAAAGAAAAATATCTAGAGGCGTTGGTGAAATTGGAGTGTTGAGGCACGTGCCTTTCACTCAGGCGCGAAGTGTATCAAGGGGTATCATAAAAACCGGATCATCAAAACACGCCGATCTTTTTCATAAACAGGTTGCTGAATCAGCGCCAAAACCACCCGAAATACCCAAATTATCCGGTAGCACAACTATGGCTGAAGAGTTGACACCAAAACCATCTATAGTTATTTCCCGCGACCCAGATAAAGCTAAAGAAGTAGAGATACGCCAAACTAATCAAGCTGCTTTATTGGCGAGCGCTCGATCAGCTCAATGGGAACATTTAAAAACTGCTGGCGTTGCCCCAACTGTTGCTAGTCGTTTGTTAGCTTATCCTGGATTAAACGGAAGAGCTAGTCGGCGAGACAGAATACTTGGAAGGACAATTAAAGCGCTAGATATTGCTGATAAAACTTTAAGAGAAAAACAAGCAAGTGAAGCCGAAGGAATTAGGTTATTAAGTAATGAACAAAGGGATGCCAACGAACAGCGTTACGCTGAACTTATTGGGCGCCCACTTTCACCGCCAACAGCAGAATCCACCGCGCCGACCAAAAACGATTCAGAGCCCGAAAATCCCACTGAAGAGTAAGTTAATTATAAGCTCACATTAATTATTTTTTATTAATCATAAAATAATTAAATAATCGAAAGGTCATATTGTTGTTACGGCAATATGATCAACCATAATTGGAATATCTGTCGTGATGTAGTTTATACTATTTCAGTAATGGCTACGTATAAAGTTATCCAGGATATTGAAGCCGAAGATAAATTGATCGGTCCTTTAACAT
>JBEKIY010000071.1:0-4082 GCA_050011495.1 Saccharimonadales bacterium (SeqCode)
TCGACGTTTTGAATAGTGGAAAGCCTGTGGGCAATAATTAATGTAGTGCGACCATACATCAGTCTGGACAAACCCATATGGACTAAATGTTCGCTTTTACTGTCTAAGCTGCTCGTTGCCTCATCTAATATTAGGATTGGCGCATCTTTCAGAAAAGCCCGGGCGATAGCAATCCGCTGCTTTTGTCCGCCACTTAATTTAATGCCTCTTTCACCAATTTCAGTATCATATCCTTTTTCCAATTTATTTATGAATTCATCGGCATTAGCAGCTTTCGCGGCTTCAATAACTTCATCATCGCTGGCGTTTGGTTTAGCGTAAGTAATATTTTCGCGAATAGTACCACTAAACAGGGCAGGATCTTGAAAAACCACTCCAATTGAATCTCGTAAACTGGTCTGTGTTACCAGGTTTACGTCCTGTCTATCAATTAATATTTTTCCGGACTGAGGCTCGTATAAACGTAGCAATAAACTGGTAATAGTTGTTTTACCTTCGCCACTTTCACCGACAAGAGCAATTTTAGTCTTGGGCTCAATGGTGAAACTTAAATTAGATAGTACCGGTTCGCTATCATAAGCAAAATTAACATTTTCAAATTGAATTAAGGCTTGTTTTACATTAAGAACTTTCGAATTGGGACGATCTTTAATCTCAGGTTCAATATCCATGACATCAAAATAATCTCGGGTATTAGCAACTGCTCTTTGGGTCTGATCGACCAAGAAGCTAATTGTAAAAATCGGAATCCGAATTAACATGGCGTATTGGATTAACAGCACCATCGTGCCGAGCGAAAAATGCCCATTGGCCGTTTCAACAAAGATATAAACGAAGACACCTAGGAATATTACATTTAGCACTAGCCGGCGATAAACATCTTGTCGATGCCAAAATTTGCTTTGCGGGCTAGTGGTATTTACGACTTTAGTGTAGCGACTACGGAAGAACCTTAATTCCCGTTTCTCTTGGATAAAACTCTTAACTACCCGAACTTGCCCGATTGTCTCGTTAAAACGGCCGCTTGCAATATCAAGTTCATGATTGATTATTTTTTGAAATTTCTGCCATTTTTTACTTGATTTGGTAGTAAACAAAATAAATATCGGGAACAACGCGAACAGCATTAAAGCCACCGGCCACGAATACAGCGCAACTATAATCAACGAAAATATCGTACTAAATACAAACTGCAAAAAGTTATTACTAAGCATTTGCATGAAATCGCCAATTTGACCTATGCCGCGGTTCATTCGATTTACAATTTTCCCAGTTAATTCCGTATCAAAATAATATTGAGGGAGGCTAAGTAAATGCTCATAGTAACGCAAGCTAAACAACCGCTGAAGTTTAATGGACATCATATCTCCAAAATAACCGCCGATATTGCTAAAGAAAGTTTGCGCAACGTCTGTGACAAATATAAGAATTGCAAACAGAGCGACTAATTTGACATTGGCGTTTCCATGCCCAAAGGCTTTTGTAATTTGATCAATCGCACCCTTTGTAAAAAGTGGTTGTAACTGGCTCATCCCAGCTAGAAATATCGTAAATAAAGATATTACAACATAATAGCGCCACAACGATCCGGTGTACTTTACAATCCGAATGAGTTCTTTCATACAATTAACTATATCTAATTTGTTTAAATGTGTCTGTATAAATAAAACAGATATGCTTGCATAATCATTTGAATTCGGTATCCTATAGATTAATTAACAGAGATATCTATTATGGCATCAGCTTATGAGAATTTAGGCATTCAAGAGATGAGATTTACCCAAGGAATTGATAGCGTTGATCCAACGATTGATATTCCAGATAATAGTGGGGTATATGGATTTGGCAGAAAACCATATGAACGACCTGAAACACTAGCGCCACTAGAAGAAGATGTTGGTGGATTTTTATTCTTACCCAATTCCGTTCAACCCGAAATGATAAACCAACTTGTAACACTTGCGGGTTTAGGTAGCAATGAAAGACATCGCTGTGACCAATATGGCGTGCAAGTAATTGATGCTCCAGAAGGGTTAGAACGCCATTTAGGTTACATGCGTAAATTAGTTATTGCCGATCGTTTTGGTTTAAGGTTTTTGTTTAAAGTGATAACAGAAACGGATTATGATAAAATGAGCCATCAACCGCTTGATGTCAGTGAACTTGTGCAGAAATTTGTCGAAGATGAGCGGAAGAAATACGGGACTATGTTTGGTAATCCGAAATTGGCTGGGAAATTTGGTGGTGACGGTCATTACACTCAAGAAGAGTTGGGTTTTGGATTTGCGATCGAGAACAGTTACCACAAAGTAATCTCAATTTGGAGCAGGGGTTGGCTTTGCACGAAATAGATTTATTATTTCGCTTTTATTAAATTTGTTGGGGTTACTACTAAACCTACTCCGCACATAGCCAGGAATAAGGCTTGAGATATGATGGTAAAATCATCAGTAATTACACTAATAATTAAAAATATTCCTGTTGCGCACCATGCCCAATAAGCAAAAGTTATCCATTTATATATATTTTCATTATTTTTATAAAATTGGTGTTTCGCGTTTAATAAAATCGCAAAGATACTAAAAGCTGCTACGATACTGGCGATATCATGGGGCGACAAAATCTGACTGGGTGATATGCCGCAGGCTGAAATGCTTACCTCGCAACGACTGGCAATTGGAATAATTGCATCGATACCGGTAGCTAAACCAAATAAAATATAAGACATAAAACTTACACGGTTATGTGGTTCAATTTTTCTGACGTTGAAGCCAATTATTATTGCAATAATTCCTGTTAGTATGTCAGCAAGAATAAATAACCAGGCGTATGGTTTACCGGAAACTTCGAGCGAACTTACGTAACTATTATGAAGTACGCTTGGATCTAATGCGTAGCCAAGGGGCCAAATATTGTATAAGATAGCCGCAAAAATGGCTAATCCAAAAGTAATAGGTTTTATTTTATCCTTTAACATTTTAAATAGTCGTCAATTAAATATTTAAACAACCACAAATAACCATAACCAATAATTAGAGGATACTATTACAATTCTTATTTTGTCTACTTTTAATTATGTTTTATATTCTACTATCTGAATTTATTGGAATTAACCCCGATAATATGCCAATTCGAATTGCATTAGGAGTATTGTGGGCGCCTAGATTATAACGGACGGCGTAACTATAGTTTTTAGCAGTTCTGGGTTGAATTCCGAGTATTTCACCAATATCATATTTTGAATTACCTAAAGAAGTTAGCTCAAGGACCTTAGATTGCATTGGTGTAAGGGGGTGAACGTAGTAGTTAAACTCTAATTCATCATCAAGTGGAGTTAATAAACCCATTTCAAAACCAAGCCGAATGGCATGATTTATGTTTCTTGCGCCTAAATTTTTAGGTAACTCAGCACGTAAATTCTTCAAGTAGGGCATTGATCTTCCAAGATTATAGCCGGATTGAGCAGTTGAATTCCCTAGAGAAATTAATTCCAATAAATTTAATTTTAACGGAGATAGCTGAGTTTGTTCTGTCTGATCAATTTCAACAAGGCCACTTTTTCTAATGGCTACATAGGCAGCAAGGTCGATTACTTTGGCGTCTACTTCTCGAGCCTCTTGTAAATCAGGTTGTCTAAATTCGACTAACTCAATGGACATTAGTATATATTAACATAAATTAAATTATTAGCAAGCTGTAGGTATATTTAAAATATTGCTATTAGTAAGCCTGAACGCACTCCATCGACCCGTTGCCGCTATTTTCTGAGACATACAATATCGATGCCACATTTGGGTTAGCATCGCTTGGATCAATAAATGTTTCTGTGTTATTGCAACCATAACCGTTCATAATCAATAAACCATACATATTTATAGCGCTACTTTCGTTTGCCTCAGATGTCGGAATGGGTGACGAGGAAAGACCTTCGGCAGGAGTATTCCCAAAAAATATATTTGGATTATGCTGATATCCTGATAATGATGGGTCATAAAAACCTATCTTAGCAGTCGTATAATTGGTATCGCTTGTGTCGCATACAGTTCTGTCTGAATTAAGACTAAATGAGTCGTCACCTCCAG
>JBEKIY010000072.1:0-4029 GCA_050011495.1 Saccharimonadales bacterium (SeqCode)
GCCTTCATCGCCTACCGCCGTAGAAGCTCCGCTGGCTGCTATTTCGCTTTTAAGCGATTGGAATACCTCCGCACCGATTTGAACGGCCTGAGCATAACTTTCTGCTTGTTGTGGAATAATCATATATTCTTGAAAATCAGCTGAATTAGAGGCATGTTTACCGCCGTTTAAAACGTTCATCATGGGTCGCGGTAGAGATTTTGGCGGATTATGAGCTATATCGTTGATGTGAACGTATAACAAGACTCCCCGGGCCCGGGCGGCAGCATGGGCGCAAGCTAGCGATACTGCCAATATGGCATTGGCGCCTAGTCTAGATTTATTAGGAGTGCCGTCCAAATCAATCATTTTTTGGTCGATTAAAAATTGATCGTCGGCCATTAGCCCATATAGCTGAGCCGCAATTTCGCCTTCAATATTAGCAACTGCTTTAAGGACACCCTTGCCACCAAAAGCCTTACCGCCATCCCTAAGTTCATGAGCTTCATGCGATCCGGTAGAAGCCCCGGCTGGTACTGCAGCTCGACCGAACAATCCGTTTTCTAAGTAAACATCTGCTTCAACAGTTGGTTCGCCCCGGGAATCCAAAATTTGCCTGGCTACTAACCGTTCGATTTTCATGTGTTAATTTTCTCATAGTTCTTATGTATAATAAACATCGACATGGCACTGATTTATTTCTATGACTCAACTGAACTCGATAAAAGTCAGTTGGCTGCAGCGCTAGCGGGCACCGATCACCATTGGGAATTTGTAACTGATAAGTTAGGAATAGATAATTGCAACTCTGAAACCGAAGTTGTTTCGGTATTTATAACCAGTGATGTTAATCGCGAAGTCATTGCGGCTATGCCGAAACTTAAATTAATTGCCTGCCGATCGACCGGTTTTGATAATGTTGACTTGGACGCCGCCCAAGAACGTGGTGTGACTGTGGTAAATGTGCCGACTTACGGCGAAAACACGGTTGCCGAATATGCTTTCACGCTATTGCTTGCCCTGCAACGTAAACTGCCAGATGTACTTAAAACCGAAAATGATCAATTTACTGCAAAAGATTTAATGGGCCGTGATTTACAAGGCAAGATTTTCGGAGTAGTTGGGACGGGACATATTGGTCAAAAAGCTTTGAAAATTGCTAATGGTTTTGGCATGGAGTCACTAGCTTACGATTCTTTCCAAAAGCCCGAATTACAAACAGAATATAATTTCAAATACGTTGAGTTAGACGAATTGCTAAAACAAGCCGATATTGTATCAATTCACCTACCTTACTTACCGGCAACCCACCACATTATGAGCCGTGAAAATCTTAGTAAAATGAAGCCTGGTGCAATTTTAGTTAATACTGCCCGTGGTGAATTGGTTGATACGCAAGCTCTGACTGATTTACTGTGCAACGGCCAGTTGGGTGGTGCCTGTATTGATGTAATTGAGGGTGAAGCATTGTTAAATTATCACGAGGAAGAAGCATTATTGCGTAGCGATACGTTGCCGGAAGATGTTCTCCGGCACAGTATTGAGATATCTGTACTGGAAAAAATGCCTAATGTCATTATCAGTCCTCACAACGCTTTCAATACCGTTGAAGCTATTCAACGGATTAACCAAACCAGCGCCCAAAATATTATTGATTACTGGTACGGCAATATGCCTAATAAAGTAGTGCAAGCCAAAAAGCCGTTCGGAAAATTAATTATTGTCCGGCACGCTGAATCCGAGTGGAATGCAACCGGCCAATGGACGGGACTAACTAATGTTCATTTAAGCGAAAACGGCTTTAAGCAAGCCGCCCTGCTCGGCCAAGCCTTGAAAAAATTGAATATTCCAGTTGATAAAGCTTATTGTTCAGAACAAATCCGGACCCGCGAAACACTGGAAGGCATGTTGGATGCGGCTCAACTCTTTAATGTTGAAGTTGAAACTAAAGGTGCCATGAATGAACGAGATTACGGCGAATACACTGGCAAAAATAAATGGGAAGTAAAAGATCTCATTGGCGAAGAAGCCTTTAATCAGCTGCGGCGCGGCTGGGATGTACCAGTACCAGGTGGTGAAACATTAAAAATGGTTTACGAAAGAGTCGTACCGTTCTATACCGACATTGTCTTGCCGCAACTACGTGATGGCAATAATGTGATGATTGTGGCCAGCGGCAATAGTCTGCGGGCGTTGATAAAATATCTGGAATCGGTAAGCGACGAAAATGTAGGACACCTGGAAATGCCTTTCGGTCAAATAATTGTTTATGATATTTCGGATGGCGGTTTATGCGCTAAATCAGAAGTTACTCAAATCGATATCACTCCGCCAAACGCTTAAATGATTTTACTCTTAGAAAAGTTTTTTATTTAGATGATCTTTTAGCTAATTCTTTTAGTATTTCTTCAGTTACGGCTTCACGCGACAAAGCACCGTCAACTTCAATTAACAGGCCTTTGGTGCGGTAATAATCGATAACGGGTAATGTCCGATCTTTGAATTTTTTTAACCGGTTCTTTAATACCTCATGGCGATCATCAGCCCGGTTACCACGGTCGTCTTTACCTTTATCATTATCAAACCGCCGCCAAACTTCCGCTTCGGTCAAACTTAGTGACACGACCGCCTTAATCGGATGGCCGGCATCACTGGCAGTTTTCATGACGATTGGTTCTTCGCCGTGCGCCCGGCCTACGGCGCTTAAGAAAAGTGGTTTTCGGTCATATTTAGATTGCGCTAAATAAGGTAGTACTAGATCAATATAAAAATCCGATGGGACGATTCCGCCACTGTCTAAAATATGCTCAATTTTAGCCGGGTCTTTATGGCTGCGCAAAATATCACCGCCGGCAATTAGTGTGCCATTAAATAAATCCGCCAGAATCTGTCCCTGGGTATCCTTGCCAGAAAAAGGACAACCGAAAATATCAATCGATCCGGTCCCTAGCCATTTGGCAATCATTTTTATTTGGTCTGTCATCAAAGCCAATTATAACATCTTCGTTTTTTGCTAAAAGATTAATTTTATCAATCTGTTGAAAATTCATTTGGTTTGTCTAATGAAAAGTGCTTATGGTCAAATAAACTGATATAATATGACCTGAATAAGTAAACTAATTAGGTAAAAAATATGGCCAAATATATAAAATTTTTCAAAGAAATTTCATTGACTGATGTCCCTCTGGTTGGCGGGAAAAACGCCTCGTTGGGCGAAATGTATCAGAAATTAGCGCCCAAAGGAATTAACCTGCCAAACGGCTTCGCGACTACTGCCCAAAGTTATTTCTATTTTATTGAACAAACCGGCATTAAGGCTGAGATTGAAAAAATTTTAGCTGGACTAGACGTTAAAAATGTTAAAGATTTGGAAAAACGCGGCGTTAAAATCCGAAACTTATTTATGCATGTGAAGTTACCCAAAGACTTTGAAGAAGAAATTATCCAAGGCTATCGAGAACTTAGCCAGCAATGCGGTCATCAAAATCTAATTGTTGCTGTTCGCTCCTCGGCTACTGCCGAAGATTTACCTAATGCCTCCTTTGCCGGTCAACAGGAATCTTATCTTAACATTAAAGGCGAAAAGAATGTTTTAAGCGCTACTAAAAAATGTATCGCTTCGTTGTTTACTGGCCGGGCGATCGTCTACCGCGTTGAAAATCACTTTGATCATATGAAAGTAGCGATTTCTGTTGGTATTCAACAAATGGTCGCTGTCCGCGCTAAAGCCGCTGGAGTCATGTTTACCATTGATACTGAATCGGGTTTTCGCAATGCGGTCGTTGTTAGTTCGATTTACGGACTTGGTGAAAACATTGTCCAAGGGCGGATCAATCCGGATGAGTTTACAGTCTTTAAGCCAACACTGGCTATTCTTAAAAAGCGGATTGGGACTAAAAAACTCCGAATGATTCCAACTTTAGGTAGTCGGACGTTAAATATTGCCGTATCAAAAAAGGATCAAGAAAAATTCTCAATAACCGACGAGCAAGCCAAAACTTTAGCCCAGTGGGGTATCGAAGTTGAAAAACATTACGGCAAACCAATGGA
>JBEKIY010000073.1:0-4002 GCA_050011495.1 Saccharimonadales bacterium (SeqCode)
GACCGCCATTATTTTTAGTTGATAGATCATCAGAGAATTCCGATGCGACAGTAGCAAAACTTTGCCCATGTTGAATATCGTTAAGGGCTAATTGTGCACGTAAGTGAGTATTAGTATCAAGTTTTGAAACAACTTTCTGGGCTAACAATAGTTGCTTAAGTTCTATTTTAAAATCATTAATTGACCAACCCCAGAATTCATTTAGAACGTCCGCAAACTCTTTCTGGTTATTACCTAATCTGTTTTCGGTCCGGACAAGATTAATCTCATTGTTAACATCTTCATTACTCACAGAAATATGGTATTTTGAGGCAAGTTGTTTGACATATGCATTCTCGATAACTTCACTTAAGGCTTGTTTTTTATAGTTATCCAGCTGACTCTTGCCGGAGCTACTATTAAAATTAATTTGTTCCTGGGTTTGGTAATAATGAACGTAATGTCTTAACTCAAAAAGATAGCTTTCATATGACACATAAGATGGACCAGCCTTAGCAACTGGGAATGGAATAACTTGAGTAACTTCGTATAAAAAAGTTGAATCAGACTGGAAATGATACAAAGCTAGAATGCAGTAAGTAAAAAATACTATAACAGCTACAACAAACAAACTAACAGATACGGTTACAATACGGTGTTTAGAGTGCCGAAGTGGGTAGATATATTTACGGGCTTTTGACAATATTTGTTCGCGGTGAGCCGCAACCGTATCGGTTGTAATGCGCGGCAGGGTTTGCACAGCTTCTTTAAATCGCTCATCTACAGTTTTTCTCTTACGATGCGGAATCGGTATTTTTGGAATCTTTATTCTAGGTTTAAATTTATGATGTTTCATCATTTTGTTCAGCAAATGCTCCGTCAGTTTCATCTGTTAATGGATGAGAAATTGTGGCAATCCCCTTCTCTCTTAATATTTCTAGCAATTTCTTTTGAATTTTGGCCGGATGATGAATCTCATGGATAACCAAATCTCCAACAAAAGTCTGCATCATAATTGTACCAAACCCTAGGAGAGTTTCCTGCAATCCGGCGATTTGATAGTTTATCATCTGGATTTGATTTAAACGCATATCAACAACGCTGCGGTGAAAAAGGCCTCGTTGGGTAATTTGAATTAGACGTTGATCGGTTACAATAAACACGCTATAGTGCCAACTTATCCAAAACGGAGAAAATAAAATTAAGCCAACAATGAAACCGATACCAACACCGCCGAAAAACCAACCAAAGCCTAGCGAAGGTTTGACGGCCGCCGGTATAGTGCCGAGGGCAATCGCTAACATGCCAATTATTATCCCCTTGCGCATTACAACAGGGTGTTTGCGAAATACGTATAGCACTTCCTCGTCGTCAAACTGGTCTGAAAAGTATTTATTAGGCATATGCTTATTATTTATCCAATTATCTCACTCAATCATCTCATAATTGAATATGGTTTTACTACTTTAAAATACTAATGCTTTTGTGGTGCCCCCACCACGATTCGAACGTGAATCTTTTCCTTAGGACGGAACTACTCTATCCGTTGAGCTATGGGGGCAAATTTAACGCTATTTAGACATGAGTAAAATGCTCATGGACCAGCTTATATTCGAATATTTCAGCGGGTTTAAACCAAAGAGCAATTTCTTGTTTGGCCTCCTCAACTGTGCCTGAGGCATGTAGCAAGTTAATCGCTCCTTTACGGGCCAATGAAGCTCTGGCTAGGCTTAGGTGCGCATAATCCCCCCGTATGGTGCCTGGTGCAGAATCCTTTGGGCCAGTACTACCGACAAGCTTACGAACAACTTCTACAGCATGTCCGCCTTCGATGACAAATGCCACTACCGGACCACTACCCATAAAATCACGGAGTGAATTCATAATCATAACACCCAATTCCTCGGCGGTTTCATCAGACTTAATACCATAATTTTGCCAGTCCTTTTTAGTTTTCTCGCCAAGACTAGTCATTTGGCTGTCAGGATAATGCTTGCTAAGTAGTTGCTGACTGGGAACTATCATTTTCATGCCAACAATCTTTAGCCCTACTCTTTCAAACCGTGCCAAAATTTCACCAATCAAACCACGCTGAACAGTATCCGGCTTTAGAATCACCAATGTTCTTTCCATACTAATCCTTGTTTACTTAACGACTATTATAACAGAGACTTAAACGATAGTTGGTTCGTTAGTATGTCGCACAATGTTACAATACAGTTATGCTATTTTCAAAACTTAAAACTGATTTCTTAGAATATCTTGAAATAGAGCAAAACCGTTCTCAAAAAACCATAGCTAACTACGACCACTATTTAACAAGATTGATTGATTTTGCCGGGGACATTAAAGTTAGCGATATTACGCCGGAATTAGTTCGAAAGTGGCGCCTTTGGTTAAATCGTTTAGGTACAAACGTCAGCGATGAACTCGATAAAACCACTTTAAATTACCATTTGATTGCTTTAAGGAGTTTTTTAAAATTTTGCGCCAAACGTGATGTCGCCGCTTTGTCGGCCGAAAAAATTGAATTGGCTCGTACTTTCCGTAAACAAGTTACTTTTTTAAATGAAGATGAACTGGAACAAATCTTTGCGCAACCAGATACAAATAAGATTACCGGTCTGCGCGATCGGGCCATAATGGAGTTATTATTCAGTTCCGGCTTAAGAGTCAGCGAACTAGTTAATTTAGATCGTGATCATATTAACTTAAAACGACGGGAATTTATGGTGCGCGGCAAGGGGCAAAAAGACCGGCCGATTTATATTAGTGCTAAAGCCGCTGAATGGATTCAGCAGTACCTTGATAAACGCAGCGATAATTCAAAGCCGTTATTTGTTCGCTATAGTGGTAGTAAAACTACTGACCAAACAGGCAATTTTCGGCGTTTGACTGCTCGCAGTATCCAACGTTTAGTAACTAGGTATGCCCGTTTGGCAGGCATCACTAAACATGTTAGCCCTCATACTATGCGCCACAGTTTTGCGACTGATTTACTGATGAATGGGGCTGACCTTAGATCAGTTCAAACATTGTTGGGCCATAGCAATATTAGTACCACGCAAATTTATACCCATGTTACTGATGCGCATTTAAAGCAAGTCTATGAAAAGTTCCACCATGACCCGACTTAGGGTTAAGCATGCACCTAAAATTTAGTAAATATATTAATTGGACTAAACAAAGTAAAAATTAATAGACAGAATTCAGATAATCTACTTACGTATAAAGATTTTTATACCATTGTATAATTGATGCTCCAAAAAGCACGGTAATTATAGTCGCCAAAATAAGAAATGGTCCAAATGGCAATAAGCTATTACGTTTTAATTTCCCACTAATGAAAAATGGTAAAGCCGAGATCGTTCCAGTGGTTGATGCTAAAAATAATACTAATAAACTATGGAGCGGTCCGCCGACCAATAATCCTATCAAAAAACCTAGTTTAACATCGCCACCACCAATCCATTTCCCTTTTGATAGCACATAGAGCAAATAAAAACTACCAGATATAATTAAAATACCGAAGATCGATCCTATTAGATTACTGCTTAATTTATGAGTTGCTAAAGAAATTAGCAAAATATCCACCAAAGCTATAATACTAAGCGGGTAAACTATCCGATCCGGTAACCAGAACCACCGAATATCAAGCACAACAAGGGCAATGAAACCTGTGAGTATGGCTAACCAGATAATAAAAGCTGCTAAACCATAGCCGTGTAGCGTATAGGGCCAATAATTATACGAAATAACAAATAAAATGACCGTTAATACTTCTATAAGTGGATATTGGATAGATATTGATTTATGGCAATAGCGACATTTACCCCTCAGCATTAACCAACTGATCAAAGGGATCAAATCAATTGGCGCCAATTTATGCCGGCAATCCGGGCACATGGAGCGACCGTGCAAAATCGACAATTGTTTGGATTTATTTTTTTTATTTGATTTCGTCTGCTCGTGTAACCGCCAAACTAAAGCATTCACGAAACTACCCAGGCACAACCCTAATAT
>JBEKIY010000074.1:0-3934 GCA_050011495.1 Saccharimonadales bacterium (SeqCode)
AATACTAGGTTGCATTATCAAGAGGGTATCGGTTTAACGATTGAATCCGTAGAAACATTTGAGCAAACCGATACGTAAATAGTTATAAAACTACTAAATATATAACTAATAAAAAGCTTAAATAATTATTTCTTGGCCTTTTTGGGTTTTTTGACTTCCCGTCTTGGTTTGTCCCGCATAGATCCCTCCCCTATATTTATACCGCAATTAGTATGGACAAGTCTTAGTAATGGTTTTTGGCTGGACAGCCTGGATATCAAGCACTAAGGCGTGAGTCTCCCAATATGTCCGACTTTTTATAGTCTCATTCACATCACCCGGGAACGGTGGGCTGCATGGTCCGATCCAAGTATCGATTATCTCGTAATCACCGTTGATGTCTTTCTCTAAAATGACAGTTAGTTTATGGCTGGGTGATGGAATACGGTTTTTGGCGTAGCGTGAAAAGAAGTTTTTCTTTTGCGGCTGGGCATAAAAAATTGTGTCAGTTTCGCTAGTTTCAACAATGTCGGTGTTGCCAATAACTCGTCCCATGTCGCGTTCGATGGCTAGTCTAACTCCACTCAACTTCATTGGTGTTAAAATATCTCGAACTAGGGTGATCACGTATGGCTGACGATTTAAGTATCGTCCGGCCGAAGAATTTATCAAATTGACATAAACCGTTTTACCATTGCGTGATAACGTAATTACATACTTGTACATAAATCTCAATCTCATCTTAAAGTATACGCTTATTCGGCGAAATTTGCTAATCGAAAGTAAATTTAGAATCAATAATTGCAGAAATTGTTACAACATTACCAAAGAAGTTTTCCACATAAGTAATTTGACATTCTGACTACTCAGGTAGATGATTAAATTATCAATTAAGGAGGGTGTTATTTTATGAGCACAGCAAATATCACCAAAGATAATTGGTGGGCTTTGGTGTTAGGGGGTGTGGCAACTTTACTATTCGGTCTAGCAGCAGTTTTTTGGCCGAGTTTAACAATGTTAGTACTACTCTATCTGTTTAGCGCGTTTGTGCTAATCAATGGCGTAGTCGACGTTATGGCCGGACTTAATACAATTAACAAAGTCGAGTCATGGTTCCTACCAGTAGTATTGGGTGTCTTTCAGCTAGGTGTAGGCGTTTATTTAGTCCGTCACACAGCTGTTACATTTAGTACTTTCATAATACTAATCGGCTTTACCCTAATTGCTCGTGGTGTTTTTGAAGCGGTTGTGGCCTTCTTCAATCACAAAGCAACAGTTAAGGCCTTGGCAGTCAGCTATGTTTGTGGACTGTCTGGTTTAGTGGCCGGTATTGTTATCCTCTTTGCCAAGCAAGCGCAAGGCGTATCCTTTGTTTGGATACTTGGTCTATATGCCATTTTTATCGGCACGTTGCACATCACCGAATTATCGAGTGGTGAAAAGCAATAAATAACGTTAAGCTAACAGCTATATAAAAAATAAAACTTAAACTTAAGTCCAACTATCACACTACGTAGTTGGACTTATTTTTTATGAGTTAACTTCTGCTAAATCTTCAATCGTATCTGACGTAGGCGCGCTACTATATCTTTTCCCTGATATATAGTCGGCACAGGCCATTGAGCCTAACAGGGCATTATCTCTAGCAATTCCGCGACGATCTTTTTCTGACATTCCACCCCACACGCCAGCCCGCTCCCGGTGAGTTATAGCATAGGCTAAGCATTCATTTCTAACTAAACAGGTTCGGCAAATCACCTTGGCAGCCCTGACTACCTCATTATCGTTATTATTAAAAATTTCTGGCGGTGATTGCTTACAGTTACGGCGTCTTAGCCAATCAGTTCCAGGATCAACAAACCGTCCCATATTTTGACATTATTATCCAATTGCCATAAATTCACAAATATTTACTGTTTGATAAACACTTGACAGCGGTAATGCTATAATTATTAGCAGCATCAATAACAAGGAATATAAAAAATGAAAAAAGTTAAGAAAAGTAAACGTCAAGCTTGGTTTGTGCCAGTTCGGAAAAGCTATTTACCAGCCTCCTGGCAGGGCTTTGGTGTCTACTTTTTATATATCGCCTATATTATTGCCGTGCCGATAGTTTGGTATAACGAAGGTCATTATCTTTGGAATTTCTTAACTGAAGTTATTCCACTGGTTATTGCCGGCGTTATTCTAACGCAGTTTGTAGCGGCTAATAATTCCAAACGCAAATAATATCTAATTTATTATAAGATTTCGCTTTCGTTCTAATCAGAACTCATCAGCATGGATTTTTCCATGGAGCGAAAAAGACAAGTAGGCACAGTAGAAACAAGAGAGGAGAGCACGCATTTAAGCGTAGCAATCATCATGGATCTACCATAACTACTTGTCAGCTTCGCTCTAAGGCGTTAATCGATCGGTGGAATGCCGTCGGGCCAACCATCATCTGGTTCTTTTTCGGCATCTACGGCTTCTTCAAAGGGTTTTAGATGGTTTTTCCAGTCGTTAGTCTGGTAGTAGGTTGAAAAAGCGATTTCTTCATCGATGGCTTGTCTGGGCGCGTAAACGTTCAAGTCGTCCTTAAACTCATTTCTGAGTTCAGTGACTATGGCGTGGCCATGGTCGTCATCTCTCACTGCCCACTGGTGGGTCGCGGCATTGAGAATTGGAAATTCTCTTTCCAGCCAGCGTTGAGCCATTTTCATGGCAGTCGGAAGTTGGCGCTGCTTGAGATCGTGTGAAGTCATGAAGTTTAGAAAACGGTGGATGTCAGTATACTGAACGTTCCCCATTATCCGACCATACATGATGGACGCGACCACATCAAGCGGCCATTTTTGAAAGCGTTCCTCTTCTAATACCACGGTATAATCTCCTTCTGGTAGGCGATCAACTACTCTGGTGTTTCTTACCGTTGTTACTTGTCAAAGATCCTTGGAGACCTTCGTATAACTGCCTCTACAAAGCTATGTTATATTAGCATAATTAGTATCTTAGGTCAATTATTAGGACGGTTGCATACCCCAATAAAACACGTTAGTTTCTTTAAGCAAAATTTGTTGTTATCATTCATAGTATGATCATATCAATTAATCAATTAGCTGATATTCGCACCCGTTATAAAGATAAAAAAATTATTTTAACCAGCGGGACATTCGACTTATTCCATGTCGGCCATTTACATTACTTAGAAGCAGTAAAATCTTACGGTGATATTTTAGTTGTAATCCTAAGCGGCGATAATCGAGTCAAAGGCCGTAAAGGCCTTGATCGACCGATTATTCCCGAAACTGATCGGGCACAAATAATAGATGCCCTTAAGATTGTTGATTATGTTTTTACTGATCCAACTGATTATCTGCCCGAAGGTATCAATAAGCTTCATGCCGAGATAATTGCTAAGCTGCAACCAGATATTTATGTAACAGATGGGAATGATGTCAGGTTCTCTAACATAATGGAAAAGACTAAAATCATTATTTTGCCCCGCGTAAAAGGCGGTATTTACAGCTCGACTTCGGCAATCATTGAACGGATTAAAACAATTTAATAAGAACTTTTTAGTTATTTTATTAATTACCACCACGATTAATTATCTATGCTATGCAGTTTTATAAATACTTGATTGTGAGAATTCCTATCTTATAATTTTATATTTTGTTGTAATATTGAATAACTAATATTTTTTAGGGAGATTTTAATTAAAACTCCGGAAATCAACCCTGACAGAGACAGTGCGCTTCTCTATGAGTTAGCTGAACCAGCCAGTACACTCCTAGAAGTCCACTTAGGCAATACTAAAAATTGGTATCCACACGAAGCGGTACCTTTCGATATGGCCCGATCTTTTAATAAAGATAATCCCTGGCACCCTGAAGAATACCCGCTAGAGCGGGCTGTTAGGAGTTCCATCTTTGTTAACTTGTTAACAGAAGATAACTTACCTTATTACACCTTA
>JBEKIY010000075.1:0-3906 GCA_050011495.1 Saccharimonadales bacterium (SeqCode)
TATTTTAACAAAAGATGGCTATTTGATGCACAAATATCAGCCTGATCGAGCAATTGGCAGTACATGGCATCCGCTCTTACATGGTAGACACGCTGAATTGGCAATCCAAGAAGATGAAACCGCAATAGTTATCTATATGCTTAACGAATATTTCAGCCGAAGTAAAGATACTGATTTTGTCTTCAGCTTATATTCCACGCTAATTCAACCAAGTGCCAACTTTATGTCACGATTTATTGACGATAGTACTGAGTTGCCCCATGCCAGTTATGATCTCTGGGAAGAAAAATTTTTAACCAATACATATACGGTATTTATGGTTTATCAGGCACTGTTAGTAGCTGCTGATTTTGCCGACAAATTCGACTACCCGGATGATGCGGTCAATTGGCGCGACACTGCTGCCACAATTGCTTCAAAAATTGAAATATTTTTTGACAGTGAAAGGGGCGCCTATTACAAGGGTTACTTATTGCAGGAAGATGGTTCGTTGCAGTTTGATAATACGCTTGATATCTCTAGTTTATACGGTCCCATGATGTTTGGCGGTAGTGAATTTGATAATAATCATCTTACCAGCACAGCTCGTCTTATCGAGTCGATATTGCAGGATAAATCACCTTCCGGCGGAACGCCACGTTATGAAAATGATCACTATTTTGCTTCAAATCCACCTTATCTTGGCAATCCGTGGTTTGTAACTACTTTATGGATGGCCCAGTATTACATTCGTCAGCATGAGCCAGACCGCGCTAAGCATTATATTAATTGGACATTAAGCCACGCTTTGCATAGTGGTGTATTATCGGAGCAAGTAAACCCTAGCAATGGTGAACCAATTTCAGTAACACCTTTAGTCTGGAGTCACGCCGAAACAGTCAATACAATTCTTGACTTACTACAATTACTTAATAAAACTAAAGAATCCTCTAGCGAGGTTTAACTTCGTTTCGGCCAAGACTTTTCTTGGTTTCAGTAAATATAACATATTTTCTAAGTCGTGGGCTGTATTTACGCAGCGATAGTTTGTCAGGGGTATTCTGACTATTCTTCGTCGTATAGTAAATTCTCTCACCAGACTCTTCGCTAACTAGGCCGATGATTTTTCTTTTATCGCTTTTCTTTGCCATAACAGATTAATTTTAACATGTGTACTCTGATTTGTAAATTTATGGAGCCGAAGACGGGAATTGAACCCGTGACCTTTTCCTTACCATGGAACTGCTCTACGACTGAGCTACTTCGGCACTAATCGGTTATTATACTATCATAAATAATTATATGTTGCCTTTAGTAATAATAATATTTATTGGGAAGTTTTATTATCGGCTGAGGATTCAGATGGTGGTTGATCAGACGTAGAGGCAACTTCTTGTTTTCTTGATGCTGTCTGAGGAATAATTACGGTAAATGTCGCTCCCTTGCCTAATTCAGACTCAACTTGAATGCTGCCGTGTTGAGCTTCCACGATAAGTTTAGTAACATATAAACCGATACCAGTACCGGCATAATCATATTGCATGATGTTGGTACCACGGTGGAATTTAGTGAATAATTTGGTTTGTTCGTCGTCTGATATACCTATGCCGGTGTCATGAACCGTAATAACTAAAGCAGCGTTTTGTATAGCAATTTTAAAGTCAACACTGCCGCCTTCGTTAGTAAATTTGACGGCATTATCAACTAAATTACGAATTACTGATTGAATATGGGATGGAGAGACACTAACTACGGCGGCTGGATCGTGAATATGCCAATTTAGATTTATATTTTTCTGCTTGGCCATTGAATTAAATGTTTCCTGTAGATTAGCGGTTACTAAATCGGCTATGGTAGTGTCCTGAGGCGTTATGGCTTTGTTGTTGGCCTCAATACTAGCAATTGTCAACATATCTTCAGCAAAAGCGCCTAATTGTGATGCACTGATATTGATACTATGGATTATTTTGGCGATATTGGGGGCTAAACTGGCCGAGTCAAGCAGATCGATATTACCTCTAATAATCGACAGTGGCGTACGTAGGTTATGTGAAGTAATTGTAATAAATTCATTCTTTAAGCTATCAACTTCTTGTAGTTTTGCTATGTCCGCTTGTAGATGTTCGCTCATGGTATTTACACTATTAGCTAGATAACCAATTTCATCTTGGCGAACAACGTTAACAGTTTGATCATATTTTCCTTGGCTAATAATTAAGGCCTGACTACTTACTCTTTCTATTGGCCCGATGAAAAAACGACTAAGTAGTTCATATAATGCTCCGGCGCATACTATCAAACTAATAACTCCAAATATAAAAATCTCAGTAATCTGATTATTAATATCATGGTTTACCGCATTACTGCTGATTGTATAGGCAATCGAGTATGGATGTTGGCCATCATCAGCGATATATGGTACAACAATTTGCGAGATTAATCCTTTGCTACTATCGGTATAAATGGTGTTAAACGAATCGCCAGCATTAACTGTTTGGAATCTTGGCTGAGCATGTTGGCTATAGATGATATTGTCGGATAAGTCAATAACACCGACATTACTGATGTTGTTATCGAGATCTGTTAGTGACTGAATTTGTTGAGTAATCCTAAGGGTGCCAGAATATTGGTAAATACCGTAAGTGCTACCGATTGGTTGGGTGGCCAGTGACGCAAAAGCTTTCGAACTTTCGTTTAGATTTTTAATATAGGTGTGTTGGGTATTATTTACTAGATAGAACGCAATTAAGAAGAAAGCAATAACTATAATGCCACTGCTAAATAAGGTAATTCGCCCGCGAAGTCCAAATTTTATTTTAAAATGTTTCATCGTTGTATGTCGTAATATATACCATTATAAGCTTATGGTTGGCCAGGCGGAATATATAGCATATTTATAATCTATAAGTAAATGCTTATGTTTCAGTATGCTGTTTTAAACAACGTTTAGTCAAGCGTATTCACAAAGTAGATTAATAATTTATACGTACACGAATAAAAACTATTTTCTAACGAATGCTATGTCTTATTGTTGATAGGCAGTAGAGAAAAAAGTATCTAAGTCGCTGTCATATGTGCCAATCGGGAAAACAAAGCCTTTTTTGCTGGCTGTATAATAGCTGTTTTGGTATAGCGGTATTATAGCGTTGTCACTAATCAGTGTTTGTGAAGCTTGTTGCAAATCAGCTAGACGCTGGGCTGGGTCAAACGTCTGATCAGCTTTGGTAACTTCGGCATCAAATGTTGGATTGTCATAAAATGGGGCGTTTTGCCAGTAAGATAGAACATCACTGCCGTCGGAGATGCTTGATCCATAAGTTTCAAAGAAGGTTTGGTAAGTTCCATTAGCGATGTCGCCGAAGTATTCACCTTCACTATTAGCTACATCCTGTTTTACAGTAATACCAATTGGCGCTAGCTCATTAACTATTTCCTGTCCGGCCACTTCACCCGTAGGACTGTTACCTAAATTGATCGTGACACCGTTTGGATAAGCTGCTAGAACCAGCTGCTTGGCTTCTGTCAGATTAATCGCTGGACGTACGATTGACTGATTATAACCAGGTATCTGGGGAGGGAGAACTTGATCGATGGCCGTACCACTATCAGGACCTTCGGCTTTGAGAATATCGGCTGGATTAAGTGTTAGGTCAATCGCTTCGCGTATCTTCGGATTAGCAAGTGGGGAATTAGCCGTTAGGGTATTAAAAGCAAGATAAGTGGTTTCTACTGGTGGTGTTTCAGTTACTGTCAGATTTGAATATTTCTTGATTTTGGTCATATCAGCTGGCTGCACACTGTCAACTAGATTAACCTTCCCGGAAATTAAAGCTGACACGGCGTCGGATGAATTTGCATAAAAGATATAGTTTATTGCTCTGGTATAAATATGACCACCATGCCATTTATTAAATGCTACTAAATCTA
>JBEKIY010000076.1:0-3786 GCA_050011495.1 Saccharimonadales bacterium (SeqCode)
GGGACGCCGATATTACCCTTGAACCCCGCAACGACTATAGGGGTCTGTGTTCCCATAACTTCCGGTTTGAACAAGATGGGCGAGATTGATTGTCGCCTATACACTATCTGACTATTCATAGCTAAATCTTAGTATATTGGTGGCAAAATGTCGTCTTTCGCTACTCTTTGTTATCATTTAACTATGTACTGTAGCCATTGCGGACACAAAGCGGATAATAACGACACATTCTGCTCTAACTGTGGCAAAAAACTGGGCCAACCTAAAAAAGAAGACACTTCGGCTAAACCTCTATTCAAAAAGATAAGCCTTACTGCCTTAGAGTTAATGAGCGCCCAGGGAGATAAGTGGAGAAAAAACACCGAACTGGTGCCTGACGATTGTTGGGTTTTATTTATGAAAGTTTCAAAGTCCCAAACAGAATTATTCGTAAGTAAAAATGCACTGCCAGACAATAAAGTCCTATTAGATAAATTGGAGAAAAGCTTCTTTAGTGCCTATTCTTATGGTTTATGGGTTTGGGTAGCTATTAAAAAGCAGACAAACAACGCTATATTTAATGGTCAGATCCATTTTAAATATGAAGATATATCAAAAAACGCCAGCAACTTTATAGATAAGTGGGAAGGCTATTTGGACGGGATCGATACGGACATACCGGACGATGTTAAACCCTCATTTGCTATAGCTCAAGCAAAAATGGAAGATGCTATGGATAACGATAAACTTTTAGGACAGTATTTATCTTCAACTCAAATATGGCAACTGAAATCAGATTTACTGGGCTCTATCTATCGGGGCTACTATCTGCACAAGTTCTTTAAGAAAACTTCTCGTGTCAGTAGTTAGATAACCTTAATCTTTAGAAGTGTGTAAATCCCTGCTCTTACCTAAGGGATTTACCATATAAATACTGCTGATAAGGGACGTCAAGTATTCTGTGCCAACGCTCAATCTCGTCTCTGATTAGGTGTAAACTTTTTTGTATCTGCTGCACCATTTCTAACAAATTTGATATTATACAATCATGACTAACTTTGACAAAAATAAAAGCGATAATGATAAAATGTCAAAATTTCCTAAAAGCTACACCCATGTTAATAATAAACAAGTTAACCACTCTAATTCTGAGTCAACTGATGTTTGGTTTGGTCGCAATTTATTCAACTATACTCTTGCTGGTGGCCTCATCGGCCTAATAACACATAGAAGGTGTCTTTTAGAACTTAGAGGGAAGCGAATATCCCTAAAAAGAGGGAACAATTATATTTTTAATTCTCCCATCCAAAATGCAAAAATCAGTAGCCTACCCAGGAATTTTGGTGGCCTGAAGATAACAATCGACGGGAAGGCCTACTCAGTTTTATTTTTTAGACCTTTTTACCCTATCTTGTCCGATTTAAGAGTTAAAAAAACTACCGAGTGGCAGCAAATATTGGTAAGCTCAGGTGCTATTGATGAATAAAATCTCAGGAATTTGGGTTATTTTATTGTAAATCTAATTACTAAAATAAATCTATATCTACCTCATTAGCTAAATTAGTAATAACCCTATAGTATTTTTTTCGTAATACACCGGGTAAGGGGCGTCAAGCATAAGCTATTTGACCTCAGTATTTTGAGGTCATTTTTATTGCTATTTACAACTGTTCGATTTATTCTTAATTTATTATGGATCAACACAACAACGATATCTCGCAATCAAATTCTCAACAAATAGACATTTCTCCGCCAGTAAAAGTTAAGCTGCCAAAAATTAAAAATCACCGATTAAAAACTCTAATAATTGATTTATTGGTTATTATTTTAATTGCAGGTTCTGGGTTAGGTACTTATTATTGGCAGCATAGTAAAGTAAATAGCCTCAACAATCAGATAAGTAACTTAAAACAACAGTTGGCGAGTTCACAAAGCTCAAACAATCAACCAAATGTTGCATTATCTGATGCTTTAACTTACGGGAAACAACCCACAGGCACTACTCTCCAAATTGATAATGGAGAGGTTGTAGTTAATAGTGCGCTTTATGCTTCATATTTTGGTACCTATAATAATTCCGGGGATAATGCAGTTGTCGATATAACCATTACCAATAATACCGATTCTACCCAAAGCTATGACTTAAGCGACTTTTCGGTTCAGGTACCGGGTGGTCAAATATTCAGTGCAAGTAATACCTACACCCAAACCGGCGATCAAATTCCGACAGATACTCTTGCGCCATCCGGGAGTGTTACAGAAGATATATTTTTTGGTCCAATCCCGAGCGGAGATGTAGCCGGCAATGGTTATCTTATTTATACTTCTCCCAGCACATCTAACACGACAAATGCAGCGTTAGTTTTCAAAAAACCATTAAACTAGAATAGTTATTATTTTTTATCATAGTTTATGTATTAAACTTCTGTTTCTTACTCATAAAATGATGCATATATAATAGCTCTTAATAAATGACGAATTTTGACAATAAACCATCAACACAATTTCCGTTAGATACCTCAAGAATCATGCCTAAAGCCACTTGGCATAAACTTCTAGAGAGAGAAGTTAACGCTGCTCAAGAAAATCATAAACCGATATCTGTAATATTCATTGATATCGACAATTTAAAATACACAAACGATACCTATGGGCATGCTGAAGGTGATCAAATTATTGACCATCTTCAGCGTTCTATAATCTTGATTCAGAATAGTTTTAGAACCCATAACAAAGTCGATAGTGACAGACTTTTGGACATTGTAACTATTGATACTCCTAGAAAAGCTAAAGAATTGGTTACAGAAGTTGAAAATAGGCATATTGTAATTAAACCTGGACGGATTGGAGGCGATGAGTTTGCTGTCTTATGTCATACCGATGCTGAAGGCGTAAATGTTATCGTTAATCGGCTCAGGGAAATATTCAGAAATTTTATTAGTAAAAAACTAAGGTCTGCAGGTGTAGATATATCTATAGGTTCAAGTACTCTTGAGCCTAACATGCCCGTCTCTAAACTATTGCAACTGGCCGACGATAAACTTTATATAGATAAACAATCACATTTACCCAAACTTAACGATAAAGACGTCATCGTATTTAGAGAAATTATCCATAAATTAAAGCAAATGAATATTCGGCCTAGAGATATTAGTAAATATGAAGCAATATACGTCAAAGACTTAAAAAAATCCCGTAATTAACTCCGTATCTAGCAAGCTTTCAATACTATAATTTGTTAATAAAATCTGGTTATCAGTTGCAAATTTACACCTTAAAACTTGAAATTTTACAACCATTTATGTCATTTACAAGTTCTAAGATGACATGCTACTATGTGATCAACCAACTTAAAAAGAGGGAATTATGATATCGCAAATTTTTGCTTTTCTTGATCTAGACACACCTGATCTTCTAATAATATTAGTAATAGTATTACTTCTCTTTGGGGGCCGTAAATTGCCAGAACTATCTCGAAGTATTGGTCAATCTATGCGCGAGCTTCGTAAGGGGATAAGCGGCGGGCTAGATGAAGATAAACCAGAAAAGAAAGACAGCGACAAAGACAACTCAGCTTAGTGCGGATGATCGTCGACCATTTATCGAGCATCTTTATGAGTTGAGGAAGAGGCTTTTATATATAGTTGGTTCGGTTTTTGTAGTTTCTATTTTGGCTTATTTTATTCAGGAACAACTTGTTGATTTTATATTAAGGCCTGCTAAACAACAGCAATTTATATATACATCTCCTGGCGGAGGCATAGGTTTTCTTTTCCAGTTATGTACCTACGCTGGAATTATTTTCAG
>JBEKIY010000077.1:0-3728 GCA_050011495.1 Saccharimonadales bacterium (SeqCode)
CTTCGTGTGACCAAGCCAGTCCAATTTCGGAACCGTTTTTAAGTTGTGTTTTAAACCAGCAACTAACGTTTTTGTCATCCCAGCGATCCGTTTGCTGCCATAGTTCTTTGCGCTGCAGTGTTGTCATTAAAATTTCTTGGGCGCTAAGAGAATTCATCTCTTTTCTAATAATATTTTTAATATTTTCGACGACTATCAAACCAAGCGGTAACAAAGCGTAAACGCCAGCAGAATCCTTATAGATAAAACCAGCACGTATCAGTAGTTGGGCATTTTTGGCGGTCTCGCCGACTGGATTTTCTTTACTAGTTTTGATAAATAAATCTGAGAACTTCATTGTTGTTATCGCCGAATATCACTCTATAATTGTGACCCTTTCAATTTTAAAATTATTTTACTAAATTCCCTTATATTCTAAATGAACCTAGTTAAAAATGGTATTGAATTAAAAATATACTAGCAAAAGCTATAAAGTTTTTAAGAGCATGTAATCCCATCCCGGCATATAGTCGGCCGGTTTTTTCACGTAACCAACATAAGACTGCCGATAATATAAAGGTGTCAACCGCAGCTACCCATAAAAGTCCGCCACTTTGGCTTTCTAATGCGTGTGGGATGGCAAAAATAATGCCAGTTAAGATAATTGCCCAGATTTTGGGTAAACTTTTTTTAAGTCCACTGTATAAAAAACCACGAAAAGCAATCTCTTCAGCAATCGGCGGTAAGATAACTAAACTGATGAATACTAAGATTAACGGCCAACCAGTCGTTGATTGGCTGAAGCCGATATTCTGTTGCTGATTTAGGTTGAGTTTAACTGTTGAAGCTAACACGCTAACCACAATTATGTAAATCGGATAATAAATAACCAAACCTATAAAAGGCCAAGCTGCATCGACTTTTTGGGGGCGATGTAATCCTATAGACCGCCAATTACCTTTCCGATAACGAATATAAGCCACAATGCCAACTACAGTTAATGTTTCAGCAAGTAAGGTATACCAAAATTCCCAGGGCACAGAGCTACTAAGCCAATTGGTAGCTGCAGTTACATTTTGCGCTTTTAAAGCAGCGTAGACGACAATGGCTAAAGTAGCAATTAATGATTCAATAAAAAATATTACTAGTATAGTAATAATCGCACTCCATGGCCCCCACGTAATACCATTATTTACAACTGGTACTGGTTGTTCGGGATTTTTAGAAATTTCTTTTGACATCAACTATAGTTATTAATACTACTAAGGCCATAAGCAAGGCAAAGCCAGTTCCGTAAACTAAAGCTTCGATGTTTTCGGTTAATTTTTTACGTAATAAACGAGCCATTAATGTCACAAAAAGCTTACCACCATCAAGCGCCGGGATTGGTAAGACATTCATAATCGCCAAACTTAACGATATAACAGCTACAATTGTTAATATAAACTGGTACCCCAATAAGCTGCCATTTTTTAAAATCTCAAAGATCCCGACTGGACCAGTTACTTGAGATGAAGCTTGTGTTGTATTCCCATGAATAAGTCCCATAATAGCCGTACCTAGACCATGAAAAGTCAAGGCAACAAATTGACCAAGTAAACCGGCTGCCACAATAGGCGCCGACCAGGTTGATCGCTGCAGAGTGTATTGCGAAGGTGAAATGCCTAGATAACCTTTCGGATTATTGGTTTTTTGGCTGGCTGAAACAACTTTAGCGGTTAATAAATGTACTTTTTTAGTATAGGTTTGATTGTTTTGAACATATTTAAGACTAACTATATCGCCTGCCAAACTTTTTGTAATTTTCGGTAAAGAAGTATCGCTAGTAATAAGTTCTGATTTCCCATTTAGTGGCGCTATCGACAATAGTTGATCGTTAAATTTTAAACCAATGCTAGCCGCTGGTGATCCAGAAATAATATAACCGGCATATACTTTGTTCTCAATAATGTGCGTGTCGCTTTTAACTGTAAATTGTTGGTTAACGAGTTGCGGCATACCAACCAAGGTAATAAGCATTAAAAGCACAAAAGCCGTTACAAAATTCATTACCACCCCAGCCAGAAGTATTTTAGTTTTAACCCATAGTGTCGCTGCCCCATAAGAATGTGGTGCGGTCGCCGAATCACTTTCACCTTTTAATCTTACGAATCCGCCCAATGGCAAAAGGTTAATACTAAACCGCCAACCTTTTTTAGTTACTCGACTCCAAATTCTTGGCGGGAAAAATATACCAAATTCTTCAACTTCGACTCCATTTCGTCGTGCAACTATAAAATGGCCGAATTCATGCACGACTACTAGTAGAATGAATAAAACTAACCCCAAAATGAGCAAGTATACTGACATCTTATAACTAACTCCCTAGTAGTTTATGGGTTAAATTGATTTTTTTACTAAACATATGTCTTTATTGTATCAAGTTAGCTGGATAAGAGCGTAAGCGTTTAATTAAAGAGTGAGAATTTCATTTTCTTTTTTACTGGTTTGCTCGTCAATGCGCATTTTAAACTGATTCATAATATCATCTATTTGTTTTTCAAGACGCACATGTTCGTTGTCGCTTAAATTTTTGTCCTTTTTAGCTTGGTCTAAAGTCCGGAGAACTTCATGTCGAAGATTACGCAAGCTTATCATGCACTCTTCTGTTTTTTCGCTAAGACTTTTGGCAATTTCGTGGCGTCTTTCTTCATTTAATGGCGGTATTGACAGGCGAACGACATGACCATCGTCAATTGGGTTAAGCCCAAGATTTTTATTGTCACGAATAGCCACAGTAATAGCTTTTAGATTATTAGGGTCAAATGGTGTAATTTGAATTAATTGCGCATCGATTACCGCCACGCCAGCAACTTGGTTTAGGGGCATTCGCGTACCATAGGCCTCTATCATTACGCCATCTAACATATCGGCGTTGGCTCGACCTGTCCGGATTTTTTTAAGTTCTTGAATGAAGTGATCTTCTGCTAATTGAAATTTTTTTGTTAGTTCAGGAATGATGTGCTGTGTGTCCATAATCCTCCTTCACCATAGTAACTTTTATTAAACTTTTTTCCAATTGTTATATTAATTCACTTCACCTAGAGCAAACCGGCTGTAGCGTCGAATTACGATATTCTCACCAAGTTTGGCAATATATTCCTTAACATAGTCACTGACAGTTTGGTCAGGATTTTTTATAAACGGTTGATTTAGTAAACACCTTTCAGCCAAATATTTTTGGATTTGTCCGGTAACAATTTGGTCAATTTTGTCACTTGACTTACCGTCGGCTTTGGCTTTAACAGTAAATTCCTCACGTAAGCTTTTCTGAACACTATTAGGCACATCTGTTAAATCTAAATATTCCGGGTTACTGGCGGCAACTTGCATTGCAATATCTTTTACTAATTGCGTGAATAATTCATTGCGGGCCACAAAATCAGTCTCACAATTTACCTCAACAATTACGCCTATCCGGTTATCGTGATTATAAGTACCGATTACTCCAGCTCTAACTTCGCGCTCACTCCGTTTTTCGGCTTTTGTTAAGCCCTTTTGGCGCATTTCTTTTAGCGCTTTATCGAAATCACCTTGACTAGCTTCTAGAGCTTGTTTGGCGTCTGTCATACCTACGCCAGTTAATTCTCGTAATCGTTTTATGTCTTTAATGTCAACGCTCATTTTCGATCTTCCCTTCTTTGGCCACAACTGTTTTATTTGGTTCCGCAGTTTTTACTCTAGATTGACCCAATTTGATTGCCTGCTTA
>JBEKIY010000078.1:0-3505 GCA_050011495.1 Saccharimonadales bacterium (SeqCode)
ATAATAGTACCGTTAATATCAACTACCGGAATGCCGCGTTGGCCAGATTTAGTAATTGCTTCTTCGCCGGCTACTGGATCCTTCTCAACATCTTTATCGACATATTTGACGTTTTTCTTGTCTAAATAGTCTTTAACAGCATGACAGTAAGCGCACCAAGTGGCGCTATATATGGTTACCTGATCTTTGCTCATAACACTAATTATACATATCCATATTATAAAAACACAAGAATTTTTCTAAAATTATCAACCAAGTTAATTCGACCAATCTCGGACCAAGATTATTGATTAGCTGTGACAACAGTTGAGTAAATCTAATTTTAATTAAGTATCTAGTGATCGTATTTAAAATTTACCTGTTTGACAGGGCATGTTATGCTTAAAGCATAAATTAAAATGTACGGAGGAACGTATGTTCGGTAAAAAGAAACTCGCCTTATTGGGAGTTGAGTTAATAGGAACCGCAATTTTGGCTTTGGCGGTATTAAGTGTACGAAATTCGGGAATTGGCTATTCCTTGTTCGTCGCTTTAGCAGCCGGTATTGCCATGGCGGCAATGGTGCTGTTCTTTAGCTCAGTATCAGAGCCACAACTTAATCCAGCTTTAACAATTGGATTATGGTCAGCTCGAAAAGTCAGTACGGTAAGAGCAATTGTCTTTATTGCTGCCCAGCTACTTGGTGGGGCCATCGCTTACTGGTTGTATATCTATTTCATCAAAACACATTTACCCAGCACAGCCGGACACTATAACGCTCGAGTCATGATATCAGAAGCACTCGGTACATTTATATTTGTCATTGGTTGGATGGCAGCTGTAACCCAGAAATACGTTGGATTGCGGTTGGCAGCTACGATCGGTGGAGCTTTTGCAATCGGTTTGATTATCGCTTCACTGTCAACAACTGGATTTGGATTAATTAACCCGGCTCTCGCCTTGAGTTCACACTCTTGGGGTTGGAGCACATACGTAGCCGGTCCGGTAATTGGCGCCGTAGTTGGAGTAAATTTCTACCACTTGCTGTATGCACCTGGTTCAATAGTTAAGAAAGCCAAAGCAAAGAAATAAAGACTTTTTTGCGTATTCTAATACACCGCCTTAAGCCAAGGCGGTGTATTTATTTATTACTGGATACCAGATCAGCTTCAAAAGTCTCTATCCCCTTTAAATCAAATGAATAATCATTTACGTCGGGTAGAGCCATGGTTTTAATTTTTTGCCAAACTGCGGCAGCTAAATACCTGATTTGTTTTAAGTCTTGGTCATTAAAACGAATGTGAAGTTCGTGAATTAAGCCCTCATCGTCCGGTTCAACAAATTCCAAATAAGCATCAACAACACTATACCCTTTAAAACGACGAGAGTTTTCAACCAATAACTTATAAAAATACAGTTGATGATGGTAGCGGTGCATGGCAATAGTCCGTTGCCAACGGCTGTAATGATGGCCGGTTTTATAATCAACTATGGCGATTGTCTTGTCTTTTTCATCGATAATCAGTTTATCGATTTTACCCGTTAAATGTGCTCCGTCAACAAAAATGCCTTCGTTTTTAAAGTTATATTCGCAAATATCTGTTGGCGTAATCGTGTCAGCTCTTTGAGCTAAATATAATGACAGGCATTTTTGACCGCGTCGTAGCAACTTAGCGGTTTCGTTGTCGCCTAATCGTTTTTGAGTTAAATTTCGTCCAAAATATTGCAGCGTTGCCGATTCTGTTGGTAAAGATTGATTCAACCTAACATAATTATGAATCCAGAGTAAAGTGTCGTGGATGGCACTACCGTAGACACTGGAAATCGTTGTGGCATGCGGAAAAGCTAGTAAGTTATTCATTAAAAAGTAGGTTGGTCCGGCGTGAACAATATCCGTAAAATTACTTAAATTAGTGGGGCTTAACTGAAAGCGGTCCAAACGATCTTTTAAAAGATTTATTAATTTTGGTTGAACTAAACCAGCTTCATGACGGCGATACCAGTAAGTTGATAGTTCGGCGGCCGATAGTGGATTTTTGATAATTGCTGGTTTAACTAGCTGATTTTTTAGGGGCAGTAACGGTGAAATTATTTCTCCCTGATCGTTAACAGTTTCATCTAAATACTTCAGACGAGTCATGGTTTTGCCGGTAAAGTTTTGCCGGTAATTAGTCAGATAGAGATCTTGTTTAGCTCGCGTCAGGGCTACATAAAATAATCGTAAGTGTTCATCGTCATCTGCGCCGCTATATCTCATAAAGACCAGATTTTTGGGGAGAGCGATTCGCGAGGTGGCGGTGCGGGTTTTATTGCCCCAAACTTCGTCATTACAATCAATTATGAAAACTGTTTGAAATTCACTGCCCTTGGCTTTATAGGTAGTCATCAGCTGCAAGGCGTCGTCGGCTTCTGCGTAAGGACTAGTATTGATTATTTTTATATTTGCTAAACGATGCCGCCGCACAAAAAGCAGTAAATCTTTTAGAGCTAAAGGTTGAACTTCATCACGTTGGTATTCTTTTAAACGTGCTCTTAGAACCGTTAAATCGGTTAACAATTGCCAGAACTGGCCAAGTTTATGTTCGATAGCAGTATCATCAAAATAATACTTATAAAAAGGTGATGTATACTCGGTTTCACCGGATTCCTGTAGTGGGCATGGCTGGACACCAATTAGATAGTCCATCATGACTTCCAAGCGTTCGACTTTAGCCAAGTTACTTAAGCGTAGGATAAACAAACAAATTGGTTTTAGCCGCGGATCATCAATCATAATTTCTAACCAGGATTTATTGGTATCCCGGGCTTGCCATGAAAGTTGCCAGATCTGACTAGTTGAAATTCCCCAATAATCATAACTGAAAACTTCCGGGCATAAGGTGTTGGCTGCTTCATCGTGTTGATCGGCTAATTCTTGGACTAACTCAGCTAAATGGATAAGTTGTCCAATTAATGGGTCATCAAGAATATTTTCTCGGCGCTCGTAATAAATAGGCAGATTTTGTTCGCGAAGAAAGCCTACTAAAGCCTCCAGATAACGGTGCTGTGGTGCTAGCACCGCAATATCGCTGAGTCGATGCCCACCCTTAGCTAATTGGACAATCTTTTGAGCAATCCAGGCGTATTGTTCGACATCGCTACTTGCTTCATGCCGCTCGATTTGTCCATTAAGCGGCGGTTGATGGGCGGCGTTTAAAACTTTTTTGATAGCCAAACGATCATGTAACCGTTCATCGATTTGACTAACAATTTTTTGCGAAAAGCCCACAATATCAGCTGTTGAACGATAATTTTCTTCCAGGGTAATTACAGTTACATCACGGTATAATGATTTGTACTTCAACATGTGTGAATAATGAGCCCCCTGAAAAGCATAAATTGCTTGGTCGTCGTCACCGACTGCGCAGATATTGGGGCGTCCTTCATATAGCGGACTATCAGTCATTAATTCGACTAAACGTAGTTGAGCGGTATTAGTATCCTGAAATTCATCCAATAATATGTAGAGATACTGTTCTTGCAAACT
>JBEKIY010000079.1:0-3498 GCA_050011495.1 Saccharimonadales bacterium (SeqCode)
CAGCAGTTTTATCAGACGGATCACCAATCATACCAGTGAAATCACCAATCAGTAAAATTACCCGATGATTTAATTTCTGCAACTGCCGGAGTTTTAATAACTGGCTGACATGGCCAACGTGTAAGTCGGGCATTGTCGGATCAATACCCAAGTAAGCCGTTAAGCGCCGGCCGGTATGCAATTCTTTGGCTAATAATTCCGGAGATGGGTATATTTCGGCGATGGCCCGTGTTGTCAATTCATTAATAATCGCCTCATCCACTATCGGTTGTGGCGTATCGTTTGTTCCCATTATTAATCTCCAGTTACATAATTAGTTGTATCTGCTATTTATTCTACATCATTCCAGGTTTCGCGGGGGATCCGGCTGAATAATAAATAAATACGTTGGCATGTGACATAATTAACGTTATGAATCATCCGGAAAATCAGTATATAAAACTGCTGGTAGAAATACTAAAAAACGGTAAAAGTAAACCGAGCCGTGGGATTGTTGGACTTAAATCTATCTTCGGTTATCAACTGCGTTTTGATTTGCGCTATGGTTTTCCATTACTAACAACCAAGAAAATGCCGTTTCAAATGTTGTTGCACGAATTGCTCTGGTTTGTATCAGGCAGTTCCAATATTGCCTATCTCCAGGAACACAACATACATTACTGGGATGAATTTGCCGATAAAAAACTCAATTTGGGTCCGGTTTACGGAGTGCAATGGCGGCACTGGGCGGGTCCAGATGGTAAGGAATTTGACCAACTTAAGTGGGCAATTGACGAGATTAAAGAACATCCATATTCCAAGGCAATTATTGTTAGTGCCTGGAACGTTGCAGACCTTAAAGCCATGCGCTTACCACCCTGTCATACTATGTTCCAATTTGATGTCACCAAAGGTAAGTTAAAACTGCAATTATATCAACGTTCGTCTGACGTCTTTTTAGGGTTGCCATTTAACATAGCTCAATATGCCATTTTGCTACATATGGTTGCACAATTGACTAACTTGGAGGCCAGGGAATTAATAATTTCAATTGGTAATGCTCACCTTTATGAAAATCAACTAGAACCAGCTAAGGAACAAATAAAACGTAAACCATTCAAATTCCCTAAATTAGTTATTGATCAAAATATTAAAAACATCGACGATTTCAGAGCCGAACACTTCCAGTTAATGGATTATCAGGCCCACCCACACATCAAAGCACCGCTAGTTATTTTATAATCGGCCGATACAGCCGTTCATAGATTGACTTATATTCAAGACACATCCGTTCCGCGGTAAACTGCTTTACAAAAGTTGCACGACAAGCTTTCCGGTCTATCGTTGATATTTTTTCAATCGCCGCAGCAATGTCGGTTATCGCCTGAGTCGTGTTTAACTGACCAGTTTCAAGCACTTTCTTAACAACATAACCATTCTTTTGGTTTTGAACAATTTCCGGTAGTGCGCCGGAGTTTAAACAGATTACCGGTGTACCGCAGGCCATGGCTTCAATAGCCACCATGCCGAATGGTTCGGCAAAAATAGACGGCATTAATAAAGCCGTAGCCTGCCCTAGAAAAGCTTGTTTGGCGGCTAAATCATTAATAAAACCAACATATTCAATATTCTGGTCCGTTAATAAAGGCGCAATCTGTTGTTGCCAATAAGCGTCTTTATGGTAGCCAGCATAATGTTTGCCGGCAATTTTCAATTTGTAAGGTTGGTCATGGCTGGCGTTATATTTTTGGACTGCCCGAATTGCCAAGTGCAAACCCTTAGGCTCAATTATCCGGCCCATGTATGCGAAATAATGACCGCTCGGTCGATAATTGGCCTGGTAAAGATTTTCAGCCAAGCCATGATAAACATTACCCACCCAATTGGTCTTTGGCGGCATACCTTGCCGTTGGGCCAATGAAATCGATATCCAATTAAGGTCGAGGTATTTTGGAAATATATTTTTATAAGTAATTAAGAAATTAAACGGATCATGATGCGTAAATACAACCGGTTTAAAGCAAAGTTTAGCAAATGGTAGGGCGATATCTTCTTCGTTGGTGTAAATATGGACGATATCTAACTTGCCGGCATTAGCCATGTTAAAGGAATTAGCAATTAATTCCGCCTGAACTTGGCGCGATAGCGAAATAAAGGTCAATGGATGTTTTTTCAGCAGATCAATATAGCTGTCTTGGCGAATAGCAAGTTCGGCCTTAAAGTTGCCCAGATCAGCAGTCACATTCTTTACTGGCACTTCAACCGGTCCCGGCGAAAAAAGTGTTACTTCAACGCCAATTTTGGATAATCCCGTAACCAAGTCGATAGCCAACTGACCAGGCGCGAAAATAACTTGCGGTAAAATTGTTTGCTGCATAAAAATATGCGGCACGACAATTCCAACCCGAATCTTTGGTTGTTTAGTCTGTTTGATCATCAGATGAGCCATCTTCGTCTAGGAAGCTTAAATCAAGCTCCTCACTAGAGGTATCATCGTCATCGCCGTAGTAAGCGTCAGCTTCACTACTGTTGTCGTCTGTTTGTCCCATAACTCCAGAGATTATGTGATTAAGCTGGTAATTTGTAAAGACTTTAATCCAGATCCTTAGCGAGTTGCTTGTCGATGCTAGTAAATTATGTAAAAATTGACTTAAGTATGAAAGTTTTTATTATTGCTTGTTTAACCGCCGATGGATTTATAGGTCAAAATGCCGATCACTTGTCAACGACATGGACTAGTCCAGAAGATACTAAGTTTTTTATAAAAATGTCCAAAGAAGCCGGTGTGGTGGTAATGGGCTCACGAACTTTTTCTACAATCAATCGATCCTTGCCGGGACGACGTTTGATAGTCTACACACCGAATGCCGATGATATTAAAGTCGCTGATGTTGAAACTACCAATGAAGATCCGGTAGCTTTAGTTAAACGTTTGGAGAATGAAGGTGCCCAGGCTGTGGCAATTGCCGGCGGAGCAAGTATTTATGCCATGTTTATGGCCAGTGGCGTGGTTGATGAATTGTATTTAACAATCGAACCGGTAATATTTGGTCAAGGGTTACCGTTGTTTAATGAAACTTTGCCGGCAATCAAACTAACTTTAATTGATTCTCAAGCCCTAAACCCTAATACCATGATGTTGCATTACGCTTTCAACAAATAGCTAAATTTATCAGCATGAACGAGCAACTTATTGCCCGAATAGTTAAAGCATATGGGCTTAGTTACACGAAATTATTGCCAATCGAAAAAGGTTACCGTAACGAAAGTCATCCATTTTTAACGGTTGGCGGACAGTTCGTTAATTTGATTATTTATAAGCGCGAACCTAATATCTTGCAAACCATCCGCCTGGCCAATCGATCGTCTAATTATTTAGCCGAAAAAGGTTTTCCAGCACGGCGAACGCTTGATCCCCGCTTAATATGTTTACAGGCAGATAACTACCGACGTTATGCTGGCCTGTATAACTATTTACCCGGGCAAACGATCCCTTGGGAAGGTTACACTCAGCAGCAC
>JBEKIY010000080.1:0-3437 GCA_050011495.1 Saccharimonadales bacterium (SeqCode)
ATATATGAAGCCTCGCCTTAAGGTAATTATTAATATCGTCAGTTTAATGGCGCTTGCTTTTGTGTGCCTATATATAGCTGCTGTATATATAGTCAGACCAAAGTTGGCTGGACTTCAGCATATTAACGTTCAACAAAGTACGTCCGACGCTATTAATGCTATAACCTACGAACAAAACCTTATTAAGGCCAATACCCTTGGTTATTCAGAATGGGATGATACTTACAATTATATGGTTACCCATAACCCGGAATTTATCACCGACAATATGGGTGTCTACATGTTAGAAGACTATGGGATTAATGTGGTTATAATTACCGATACTCAAGGTAAAGTAATTTATTCTGAATATGTCCAACAAGACGGTAATGTAAATCAACCACTTTCGAGCGATATTCTAAATGTTTTTAGCGGACATGGTAAATTTTTAGCTACCTCTGATAAATCTAGTAGCGCTGGATTGCTAGCATTAAAATCGGGTATATTAGCCTTTAACGCCGAGCCAGTTTTAACTTCATTAGGATCCGGGCCTTATCGTGGCACTATAACTTTTGGTTTAACATTTGATAAAGCAACATTAAATCTATTAGACAAACAGTATAAAACATCAATGGAACTTTACAGCTTATCCAGCAGTAACTTACCTCCAGATATTAAAGCCGTTGAGGCCAAACTAAATACAAAATCCCCAATTACTGGAGATCTATCTAGTTCTATGGCAGCCGGTTATCAGCTAATTGATGATGCTTACGGGAATCCTTCCTTAGTGATACGCGTTACTTCATCCAGGCAACTATTTGTCCAGGCGGGACAGAATCTAGACATCTATTTAGTCATAGCTGGCTTTATCACCTTATTTTTGTCGTTATTTAACGGCCTGACCTTTAGTAGATTGATGCACAAACAAGATACCATTAATCTAAAAGATGAATTTTTATCGGTCGCCACACATGACCTACGCACTCCATTAACAGCTATCCGAGAAAGCAGTTCACTAGCAATTGATATGTTCGGTAAACAAAATGCTGATTTAACTGAAATGCTAAATATTATTCATAACTCTAGTTCCCAACTAATTCGCTTGGTTAATAACTACTTGGATTCAGCTAGATTGGAAAAGGGGAAAATGCCATTTAATTTTGAATCGGTAGCTATTAATGATGTGGTTAAAGAAACTGTCGAAGAATTGCGTTATCTAGCAACTGAGAAATCGTTAAATCTTAGTTATGCCTTATCGGACCAATTACCTAAAGTACATGCCGACCGAGACAAACTTAAACAAGTATTTAGTAACCTAATTGGTAATGCCATTAAATTTACTGATCGTGGAGGAGTAACAATTAATGCTAAAGTTAACGAAGGACAAGTAATCGTATTAGTTAACGATACTGGCAACAGCATGTCATCTGAAGACCAAAAAATGATTTTTAAACGTTTCCAGCAAATCAAAAGCGAAAACACTAAATCCGGTTCTGGTCTCGGGCTCTACATCACCAAACTATTAGTTGAAAAAATGGGCGGTAAAATTTGGGTTGATTCTTCATCTAAGGACAGCGGTACAACCGTTTGCTTTAGTCTCAATATCAGTAATTCAGTCGACAACGTGCCTAAATCCGATGCCGAAGAGCATCCAATTACAAGTCAGACGAAAATATTACCTAACTGAAACGGTAATTTTTACACTAGACTTTTAAGAAAAGCAATAAATGATAGACCAAGAAGGCTGGCCAAACTATAGCTTTTAGGATAGCTAGGATTACTAACCAAAAAGTGCCTGAATGGACGTGTAAGTAATAAACAAGAGCACCTATAAAACCCATAAACCACAAACCACCGGCACCACCGGCATGGACAATTTTTTTATTTTTTGAATGATGATGAAAATGTTCTTCTGACATAGATTCCCCTAGCATTATATATTACTATTTTGCCACAAATTTCGGTTATAAGTTAGGATGCACAAGTAAAAATAACGAAAATAGCCACTAGTTATCCCTAAAGATGCTTGATATTTGCTTGAAATTATACTGGGGTATATTCTTTCAGATACTTGGTAAATATAACAAGGGATTAGCTATTAGAAACCGATGGATTAACTGGCTTGGTATCACATTTTTTGATTATTAAACAAATTGACGAACTTTAACGATTAGAGATATTTAATTAGACCAAGTTATCGAGAAATTTTCATTGGTAACGTCAAATGCGGATGGTGTTGCTACCATGCCGTATGGATCGTCCATCGTGATAGCTTGTAATCCAGTATAGCCACCCAGAGCCGAGCTATTCGCTTCGGATGTGTTGAAATTAATTATTCCGAATTCTGCTAATGGGAGTATGCCATTACTATAAGGAGCTTCAGCAATTACTTCAGCTGATGAACGATTTACGGTTAGAAACGGTGTTTGCGTAGTTGAGTAAGTTGAACCAGTAGTTACGTTAGTTATAGCTAAAGTAAATGTCCCATTCCCCAACATCCCATGTTGATGATTTTTCAAATGACTAACCGGCGGATTATTGTATGTAACAGTCGCTGATACCTCATTCCCTGGAGCAACGTTTAATCTAGTTAATGTTTCAAAGGGATTTTGCGGATACATCTCGTACCAAGTGTAATATTGAGCTTGTCCGTTAATGCAATTTGCTTCAGTTCCAATCTGCTCAACGGTCTGGTCATTATAGCCATCCAAACCTACCCAGTCGGCAGAGTAAGAATTATTATTTGGCGTGCAAATAAGAATTGGTTGCAACCAACTAGACGTAACAGATGTATATGTATTGTTTGATCCGGTTACAGCATACCCGGACCAATTTTCTGAAGTTGACTGATTCACTACCTCACCTGAAGCCGAAGATCCACCATGATTCTTTAGCATGAATATCGGCCTGGATGTTAACGTCTGGCCGGTTGGTGCGTCAGCGTAAACTCCCGCAACTGGGGCTAAAGCAAATACTGTGACTACTAAAGCAAAACATATTTTCCTGGCAGATAGTTTGATCATATTGTTTTCCCTTTGAGTTAATACTAACTTTTATATGAATCTAAACATATGTTACATAATCTTTAACAGCTATAAGTTTTCTTACAATTGGCTCCTATACAGACTGCTTATAACTTCTTATGCTATGTTGTAGTATGGCAGTTGTTATCACCCTAGGTTAAACTCTTTTTGCTATAGTACATATATGCCGAAGTTTAAATTTAATAAACTAGTACGCGATAAAATTGCTGAAAATCAAATTGCCTCAGGCGCTAAACCTCATTACCGCGTCTTAAGTGATAAACAGCATAAATTTGAACTTGTTAACAAAATCATCGAAGAAGCCCAAGAAATTACTAAAGCTAACCAGAATGATGTTGCGGCGGAGATAGCTGATGTCCAACAAGCTGTCGACGATTTAAAAGAAAAGTTAGGGCTTACTGGTGCCGATATAGC
>JBEKIY010000081.1:0-3397 GCA_050011495.1 Saccharimonadales bacterium (SeqCode)
CCCAAAAACCAGTTATTTTGACTGTAAAGGAGCTAAAATAATGCCTAAAACCGCTTCAGTTAGCTATTTCAAAGCCGTTGGTCGGCGTAAAAGTGCCACTGCTAATATAAAATTGTCCTCTGGTACAAGCGGTACAATTACGATTAATCAAAAGCCAGCTGACGAGTATTTTGTAGGCAGTAAATATTTACTTAATAAATTACAACAACCTTTTGCCTGCCTGGAACTTGAAAATAAATTTACCATTGTTGTTAAAGTTTCCGGAGGTGGTCATGATGGCCAAGCCGAGGCAATAAGACTAGGAATTACTAAAGCATTAGTACAAGTTAATGATGACTTTAAAAGCACTCTAAAAAGAGCCAATTTATTGGGACGGAATTCTCGCGAAAAAGAGCGCAAGAAATTTGGCTTAAAGGGCGCTCGTAAACAACGCCAGTTTACTAAACGATAACATTTAATTATCTATAAGCCGATTTAAGCAGCTGTTATAATAGACTCAATTACATATGGGTAAAACAGTTATTTTAACAGGACTACGGTCAAATAGTGAATTGCATCTAGGGAATTATCTTGGTGCTCTTTTGCCGATGGTTAAACTCCAACAGCAATATGCCGGTGATTATCAAATAAATATTTTTGTTCCCGATATACATAGTTTTACTACGCCGATTAATCATCAAGAATTGTATGACCGAATTCTAAACAACCTTCGAATGTATGTAGCTGCGGGGATAGATTTAAAAAATAAAGATGTTTATATTTATCGCCAAAGTCACATACCGGCTCATAGCGAATTGACAGTTATCCTAAATAATTTTGCTTTTTTTGGAGAACTTAGCCGGATGACTCAATTTAAAGAAAAGTCAAAAGAACTTCGTCAAAAAGAAGTCAGCGCCGGATTATTTGATTATCCTGTAATGATGACAGCCGATATCTTATTGTATGGAGCAGAATGGGTACCGGTCGGGGAAGATCAGCAGCAGCACATTGAATTCACTAGGGTACTGGGGATGAGATTCAATAATAAATTTGGCAATGTTTTTAAATTGCCAAAAGAACCCAAGGCCCAAGTGACTTTTGCCAAACACGAACAGTCAACCAGAATCCGTAGTTTACGGAACCCCGAAAAGAAGATGAGCAAAAGCAGCGACGATCCAGCCGGTACGATTTTGCTAACTGAAAATCCTCAAGCCGCTGCTCAAAAAGTCTTAAAGGCCACTACCGACAGTCTAAATAATATTCAATACGATTTTAAATTACAGCCAGGGGTTAGCAATCTGCTACAAATCTTAGCGCTATTAAGTGATATCCCATTATCGATTGTAATTAAAACTTGGGAACACCAAGCCGACTACAGTCGCCTAAAAACTGCCGTAGCCCAAGTAGTCGAAGATTTCTTAACTAAGTTCCAAGCTCATTTAGCCGAAGTTGATTTACGTGCAGTTGAGGAAAAACTTATTAAAGATGAAGCAGCTATGCAAATTCTGGCTAATAAAACACTTATCTCAGTCCAGCAAGCGGTTGGTTTACGCGCGAAAGCTTAAGCATGCAATTTAAAGTTGAAGCAATGTTTGATCATATCAGACTAGATAATTTTGTAGCCAAACAATTGCCATTAATCGGCCGGTCTCAAGCTAAGAAAATGTGCGCACAGGGTGAAGTTCTAATTAATAAACAAATTGCCGAACCGACTGATCGAGTAGTTGCCGGAGACACCGTAACAATTTATATGGAATTTATGAAGCAAGCAATACCTGACATTAAAATCCCAATTCTATACGAAGACGATAATTGTGTGGTTATTGATAAACCCATAGGCGTATTGAGTCATAGCAAGGGTAGATATAATCCGGAAGCAACAGTTGCCAGCTGGCTTCAAAATCGTTACAAACAACTAGGTGATGGTAGGGATGGCATTGTGCATCGCCTAGATAGAGCAACCTCGGGAGTTATGATCTGTGCTAAAAATAAGGAAGCATATGCCTGGTTTCAGAAGCAATTTTCGCAGCGTAAAGTTAAAAAAACCTATATAGCGTTAATCAATGGGAAATTAGACCCACCAGAAGCAATTATTGATATGCCCATTGAGCGTAACCCAAAGGCGCCGGCTACATTTCGAGTTGGAGCGAATGGTAAACCTTCGCTAACTCATTATTTAACACTTCAAGTTACACAAAAATACAGTTTATTAGAGTTAAAGCCGGAAACCGGCCGCACTCACCAATTACGGGTTCATTTGAAAAAACTTAATCACCCTATAGTCGGCGACACATTGTATGATGGCGAAAAGGCAAGTCGCTTATTTTTGCATGCCCATAAGCTTGATCTGCAGTTACCTGATAAAAAAACTGCAATTTTTATTTCTAAAATACCTCGTGAATTCTTCAAACAATTAAAAAGCACTAACTAAACATGACTCTAATTACTCATCCTACAACTAAGCAACAGTACGAAAGGATTATTCAACAACCCGGTCATGCTCTCTTAATAGTTGGCGCTGACGGTATCGGTAAGACAGCAGTTGCTCAACAACTAATTGCAGATATCCTAAAAGTTCCTTTAGAAAAACTAAGTTCATATTCTTATTTTTTACAAGTTAGCCCAATCGCAAATACTATATCAATTGAGGCAGCTCGAGAAATAAAACATTTCTTTGAACTTAAAACCCTTGGGAGTCAGCTTATTCGTCGAGGAATACTCATTGAACATGCGGAATCTCTCACAATAGAAGCCCAAAATGCGTTGTTAAAAACCATTGAAGAGCCACCGTCTGACAGCATAATAATTTTAACAGTTGGGCACGAACAACTGCTTTTGCCGACAATTGTATCTCGCTTACAACGCTTTACAATTCACCGTCCAAAAAATGAAGCTGTGCTAACGCACTTTTTAGCAATTGGCAAAAAATCCGATGAAGTTAAAATTGCGCTAGCCATGAGCGACGGATTACCAGGGCTGATGCACGCAATCCTATTTTCCGAAGACCATCCATTACTGCAAGGCATTGAACAAGCCAAAATATTTCTGAAAGCATCAAAATTCAGTCGTTTAACTATGATTGACGAATATGTTAAACAGAAAGAGGGATTAATAATGTTTATTCAAGCCCTGCTTCGAATATCGGAAAGCGGCTTACGACAAGCAGCCCAAAGGGGAAATAATAAAAATGTCCAACAATGGCAAAAAATACTTAATGCAACCTATAATGCCGAACAGTCACTTTTATTAAACGCTCAGTCTAAACTAGTCTTGGACAACCTGATATTTGAGCTCTAATCTGCTATAATAAACAGATTATGCTAGAGTTAGCGATAGTCGCTGCTTTCGGGCTTCTGGCCTACCAAGCTACATTTAACCATGTAGATGAGTTGTCTAACATGTCGCGCCGAATTGGCGA
>JBEKIY010000082.1:0-3287 GCA_050011495.1 Saccharimonadales bacterium (SeqCode)
TCCACCACGACTACCACCCAAACTGTACTCTGGCGCGGCACCAACCTCGACAGCCTGAAGAAGCAATATCCAATTGACGACCTCTTGGGAGTTGATCAACTCACTCCTTACTCAATCCATGACGGTTACGAACGACACGACTTTCGATTCGAAAAGTACGATCCTATCGACGTCTGGGTAAGATGCAACGATCCGCGTTGTCCCAGCCCAGAATCTGATTCTGAGCACTCTACCGAAGAACTTATCGACCTCTACAATAGTGGAGCGATGATTGTTCTGGGACGAATCGGTCTTTGGAGCTAAGTCGCACTGCGGCATAACAGAGAGCTTCCCAGGAAGTTGAGATGACATAAAGAGTCGAAGTCGGTATGCATTTATGCATCCACCTCAATTCTTTTTTCATTCTCACTTCCTGGCAGTTCCCCAAGTTTATTATTTAGATAGTAAGTTTAGTGAATTGCCAGAATAATTAAATTTACATATATTCAATATAATTTTAAAATATATTTATGGATAAATCCGAACAATCTAATTCATCTTATGATCCTAGAGAATTTGTAATTCAACTATTTGACATAGACAGTGAACATATATCCTATAACGAAGAATGGTTGATATCGACATATATCGGTATCGTTAGAGAATTACAAAAAACACCATCTAATCCTTATGGCGATGGCCCATTACAAATATCAGCTTCCAGGATAGACCCTAAGGGTAGGTATGATAGTTTCCGGGTGCTAGGTATTTGCCAATATGAAGCTGCCGTAGCGGGTTTTAGTATCGATTCTTTTAATAATGAGGTTGATGGAGAAGAAAAGAAACAGCAAATCTTGCGTGTGGTAGCCCATACGGCTGACGAAATTCGAAAGATGTTAACCTCTGGTGGATTCGATATAAACTTCTTTATGGTATCGACATCTTATATGGATTATATTGATATGATTACAGAACAGCGTGAAGGACCTTCGGAATATACCCAGTCGCCGCGTAATATAGTTATGAATCGTATAAGGAAATTAGGCTTAGCAAAAAGAAAACGAGATTCAGAAGAAGAATAATTTTTAGCTATTAATTTTTATTTACTCGAATTCCACGGTGTGGCTAATTGAATATAATTATTATCTGGATCGGCAACGGTAGCTAACCAAACTTCCGTTTGTTTCTCGTCCGGCTGATAAGGCTCGGCTACAATGTCCGCTCCAGCCGCTTTATAACGATTAAATTCTGTTTTAACATCATCGCTTTCAATGACTAACATAATTCTTGCCGGAGACGGATTCTTGCCCTTAACTAAACTGTGTGGACCGATCATTAAGGTGCCGTTGCCAACTTTGTAGCCAAACCAATCATCTTGCTCCCAGCCAGGTCGGCCAAAAATTAAAGTGTAAAATTCAGCCAATTTCTTTGAATCAGCAGTGCCTAACATCACGCCTGAAATATTCATGTTTTCTCCCTATGTTAAGTAAATTTATTAATCAATACCTATAGTGTCGAAACGATAGTAAAATTTCCATAATATTTGTTACAGATGTTTACAAGAGTTATCAGGATTTTAATTCTATAAATAATATTATTAGACATTACATTTACTTAATGTTATAATAACTATTAAATGTCTGAGACTATTAATAGTATCGAACAACCTACAGCTCTTAAAGAAGTATGGTCAGCTAGTCGTGCTTCTCGTTTACAGGTATATGAACAACTTAACGGCAACGGCGACTATCGGGAGCAACAAGAACAACAATTTATAGCTGGAGAAATAGTTAATCCTATCCTCGATGCCCCTAATTTAAATCAAGTCGATATAGATAATTATTTAAATGAATTATGGGAACTATATGCCAGCGTTGAAACCCATACTAATGAATCTTCACTGGAAAGAGCAGCTTATAACGGCATAATCGCTAATAAATTAGCTCAAGTTTACTATCTACATCAAGCTCGTAATTTGCTGGATATGGGCGACTTACCAGAAAAAGATCGGGCTAGTCAATATTTAGAACAACAGGCCGAGGAATTATATGGCTTACCAGAACCGGCTATCTTTAATTCCATGATAAACAACCTCAGAGAAAAAGTTGTAAATTATCAAGGGACTGATGATATTTCCTCTACAATTAAACAAGAATTACTAAACTTATTGCCAGAAAATCTGTCCAGTACCGAGAATCAAAGTGTAAATTATGCTGAGCTAATTAATCATTATCGTCCGCTTGTCGAAACTTATTTTACTGGTTTATTGGCGGTCGTACCAGACGACAAAGATAAATTTGAACCTGAGGATATGATGCAAATTTTTTCGGCTGGCATTAGATATTATGAATCTGTGGGTTTTGTAGAACCAGGTAAATGGGATTCAATAATTGATCCTGATTCAAAATCTGTTAGTACTAGTCAAGAAAGATGCCGAGTTGAAGTTGGAGCTAAGCGTAAAGCCATGTCTAATATAGAAATGAAGCAAGCTTTACTGCATGAAGTTGGGGTTCACGTTCAAAGACGACTGCTAGGAGATAAAGCCAATTTCGCAGCGCTTGGAACTGGTTTGGTAGGATATGAAGATCCCGAAGAAGGTATTGGAGTAGTCTTGGAGCAAATATATGATGGTCAACCCCGAGAAGCTGGCGTCCAATATTACACTTTGTTGGGACTAGCTATCGGTCTTGATGGGAAAAAACGAGATTTTCGTCAAACCTATGAAATCGCCTGGCGACGCGAAGCCATGCTTAAGTTAGTTGATGACAATCAAGAGCTAAATGAAAAAACCTTAACAAAAGTAAAAAAACAAGCTTACACACAATGTGTTCGAATATTTCGCGGTACACCTTGCAATTTACCTGGTGTAGTTTTTCCTAAAGATATCTTCTACTTTGATGGTAATGAAAAAATCTGGCGTTATCTTAATGCGATTAAGAATGACGATACGGCATTTGGAAAATTATTTTTAGGTAAATATAATCCCACCGATCCAGATCACCAAAAATTATTAGAAGCCGCAGAATGGACTTAATAAACGATTTGATTGGTTTTTATTTCTAGAAATAGATAAAAGTTATTCTATAAAAATACATTCGCCGGGGCAATCGTCAAATAATTGCTTTATGTCATCCTCAAATTCCGGCGGTACGGTCAATTTACATTCAACTTCTCTTTGATTTAATAGTTGCTCGCTATTGACGGCTGTTTGACCGACAAACCTAAGATAAGCAACACCGTCACTCCGGACTTCAAATAATTCCGGGCAATAATCTTCACATAACCGATCACCGGTACATAAACTCTGG
>JBEKIY010000083.1:0-3225 GCA_050011495.1 Saccharimonadales bacterium (SeqCode)
AACTGTACCATTAAATTGTCCAGTCGTATAAACATCACCCGCCGAATCAGTTGCGACACTAAAACCATACGCAGATCCATTGGTCGTATCAAAAGTCTTGGTCCAGCCGTAACTGCCGTCAGCATTATATTTAGTAATGAATGCACTGGTGTCAGTAGAGGTTACGCTATCGCTACCACCGGAACCATCGAATATTACTGTCCCGGAAAAGTTACCGTCTACAAAGATGTCGCCCGAAGAGTCAGTTGTTATACCGCCGGCCTCCGCTGTACCGCTACTAACGGCAAAAGTCTTAGTCCAATCATAGTTACCCGAATTACTGTATTTAGTTACAAAAACACTGTAATTAGCGCTAGTTTGACTGTCACTACCACCTGGCCCGTCAAAAATAACCGTACCATTCCATTCGCCAGCGGTATAGATATTACCTGCCGCATCAGTAGTAACTCCAAAGGATTGGGCAAAGCCTGAAGTTGTATCAAAAGTCTTAGTGTAATTATAGGTAGGTAAAGTAGCGGCTCGGGCAATGGCCGGTGGGACTAAATATAATGATACTAAAGCGGCTAAGGCTAATACGCTGCCGGTAATTAAATAGCTGCCAACACCTAGAATTCTAGTTATTTTTTTCATAAGTCTTTTTTATTTTTAATTTACAGTTTAATTATATCTGTTTAACACTTAAGCTGTCAATATTAAACACAAGTACTAATAAAGTAAAAGTTTTATTACCTTAAAAACTAACCTCGCTAATTTAGCAGCATTATTGTATATATTTAATTATCGTGCCATACTTTTTTCATGAGAGATAAGACATCAACCACCGATAGCCAACCAGCCGCAAGCGTACCGATACCCAATCAAACCGCCGTAAACCCGTCACTAGAGACCATTAATCTGGCGGTGCCACCGGAGCCAGAAGCTATTTTGCCGCCGGTAGTTGATCAGCCAATTACTACCGAGTTGCATACAATTAAAAGATCCTGGTTAACTGTCCCGATTGCCATGATTGCCTTATTAATAATTGTTGCTATCGTTGCACTTAGCGTATTTTTAATTAACCGAAATAACTTAACTTATAGTCAGGCAGTTCCAGTTGTCGGTGCAATGTCATCCAGCCATCAGTCGAAATATAACGAAGAGACTATTTCAGTAAATTGTGGCTCCAAGAATTGTTTTAATCAGAAATTTATTAGTTGTTCTTCAGCTACAGAGTCGATTGCTCCGACAAGTGGTGGCACCACTATCCATTACGTTATTAATGGTCATAAAGATTCTGGTTGTAATATGCAGCTAACCTACACCAACAGCACTATCTCGGTTTGGGATAATCAACCACTAGTCTGTAATTTTGATAATCAACAACCGGTTAATGTGGCTGTAGCTGAAGCATTGTATACTTTGTCGCAGAACACTAATCCTTATGATTGTAGCGGTTCATTTGTAAATATTTATAAGACCACAATAAAAGATACAACTGAGACTAATCAGGTTAACTCCGTAACTCAATTAATATATTAACTGTTTGGTAATGGTTTAAACCACTGTTCCCATTTACCGTCAGCCATATCAAAACGTTTTTCTAATTCTTGAAAACGCAAATGCTGGGTGTCGCCACTCTCAAAATCTCTGGGGTAAGCCTTGGAGTGATAATATGCTAGCTGAACAGCTACGGCCATTTGCTGGTGCCATTGCCTTAAATCAGGTGAAGCTAAAATTGGCGTCTTGGAATCGTAATTTTCATAATCATCCTCTGTAATCCTATCCTTATATTTAGCCCATAAACCAGTACCTGGAAACGGCATTAGAAAATTAGCGCAGACCTGAGCTGGCCGCAGCGCCACAAAGGCATCATACAACGCTTGATAATTCTTAGTTGCCTCGTCCTTATTTTTGCCGTCATCATTGACAATAAAACTTAAGGTGATATTAATACCATAATCGTGGCATAGCCGGCAGGCCTCCGCTAAACCAATATTTTTCCGATAGGAAACGCCAACGTCTTCCAGGCCGAAGCATAAACTGTGCCAATTGTTTTCAGCTAGTAAACGGGTTTTCTCCTCGGTCATAGCATGGCCAGTACCAAAAGAATAGAGTATTGGGAAATTAGCCTTACCATACAGTGGAACGACGTCTCGAAACTTGGGATGAGTCGCAAAACTTTCATCTCTTATAAAAACTACATCTACTCCGTGTTTTTTCAACGAATCAATATCTGCAGCAACAACTTCCAGCGGCGAAGCATGCATTCGACGGCCGGACAATAAGGGTGTGCTGCAAAAGTCACAATCAAACGGACAACCAACGCTAGAATTAGATGAACCGACTTTCATATCGGGTGTAACATCTGGAAAAACCTGATACATTTTAGACATATCAATTAGGTCTCGTCGCATCACACGTGGCACAAATGGCCGGGTGTGTATGCCAGCATTGGGTTCTTCAATAATTGACTCAATGTCACCACATAAACCAGGGACAACTTTATCGGCGTAAGGCAAACAATCTTCCGGTAAGGCTGTTGGATGATAGCCACCGGCAATTATCTTTTCCTTGCCAACCCGCTGCGAGAACTCTTTAAAACGTTTCCAGCCTCGGGTATAAATGGAACATAGATAGAGGTCGATATCTGGCCTTGGTTCATTATTGGCAATAAATTCGACTTCCACGCCTGGCATTTCGGGGGCCAAATATAACACCGATGGTTCCAACCTTTGACCATGCACGGAGATCTCATCGTGATGAGTATCGTCAAATTGGGGGAAGACTTCCAAACCGACTTTCATAAAAGTTTACCTTAACATCTTACTCTTGATAATTCAAGTTATTTTACGGTTAATATCATTAGGCAGCTTTAAAGTACTGGTTTTTATACTTATTAACCAACCATGGTGGCCCGATATGTTTACCTTCATCGTCACTCATTTTTACAGTACTAGCGGTGCCCTGATCTGTTTCAACTCCTGTCGCTTTCATAACTATATTTAAAGCCGTAATCCCCAAATCATTGGTTAAGTTAGTGCCGATACCGTACAGGTCTTTAATTCGACCACCGAATTGTTGATTCAAATCTAGAATTTTTCTAAAGTTTAAATTGTCGCTAAAAACCACCAATTTGGTTTTCGGATCAATATGATTAGCTTCATAAAAACTAATTAACTGCTCGCCAAACGTTCTAGGATCGCCGGAATCCTGACGTACACCCTGCCAATTAGCGGCTTTGTTGGG
>JBEKIY010000084.1:0-3224 GCA_050011495.1 Saccharimonadales bacterium (SeqCode)
AAGCGCCGTAAGATTGGGTACTAGATTGTAGCTCTGAAAAACAAAGCCAATTTCTTGTCCGCGGTAGCGGATTAAAGCATGATCTCTAAGTTTCGTTAGATCTTTGCCGTTAATCAATATCGATCCTGAAGTAGGCTTGTCTAGTGAGCCAAGTAATGCAAGTAAAGTTGTCTTGCCGCTGCCGCTACGGCCAATAATTGAAGCAAAGCAGCTGTCTGGTATATCGAAAGTAACGTTATTCACCGCAGTAACCGGACCGCTACCCGATGAAAAAGTTTTAGTAAGGTGTTTGACTTCCAACATTATTCTGTCCTCATAACTTCGGCTGGTCTTATTCTTGATATTAATACTGAGGCAATGGCGCTACCAACAAGAGCAATTACAACTGCCGCAGCTAAACCATCAAGTAGAATGCTCCAGCCAACAACCGCATGAATATTTTTAATGCTGTTGACAGTGCTTCGACCGGCAAAACGATCAAAGAAACCGCCTCCGCCACCGCCGCCTCGAGTAATGGTTATCGGTCCGCCGCCACTACCACCATTTGTCGTCACGCTAAGGCCAGGGCCTGCGGTAGTTGCGGTAGTTGACGTGCTACTAGAGCTGTTATTAACAAGTAATTTCGTTACTGGATTGCCGCCAATGACGCCGATTATCAAACCGATTACCGCGCCTAGCAAGGTAAAGGTGATAGCTTCAGTCATAAATTGAACCATTATTCGGATATTTGAAGCGCCAATTGCCTTTAATACTCCAACTTCGCGGCGGCGTTCGCGAACAATCATAATCATATTAAGTAAAATAATGACTGCACCGGCAATGACTGCACCGATTAAACTAAATAATGAAATATTCTTAACACTGTTTAACGGTTGTACGGTCGCATCGGCTTGGGCTTCGGCGCTCGTAACATCAGCGTTTGAACCAAGCGTATTTTTAATTGCAGTGGTTACTGAACTTAAGTTATCTAGCGAATCAACAGTTGCTATGGCGCTAGTCACATCACCAGTTTGACCGCTAAGAGTTTGCTCTGTTGGTAACGATACTATTACATTGTTCTCATCAGCTTGATTGCTTGTGGTGAATATGCCGTCTACTGTCAAGGTTGTACTGTAAGCCGTAAAGGTTGAACCAACTTTCAGGCTATTTTTGCTAGCCATTGCCGAGCTAATCATCGCAACATCAGCACTACTAGTGCCGTTTATTGCTTTACCGCTGGAAATTGTGAGATTAGTGCCATCTAAACTAGTCGGGTTGGTTGTGCCAGTAATAGTAATTGGGGGAGTGAAATTAGTTGGGGCCGTGGTGCTGCCACTGGCGCCACCACTATAGAAGAAATGGCTGCCGCCTCCGCCGTTTATATTAAAAGTTATCGGCGAGGTTAGACTGGTTTGCCCATTATTGCTGGAGCTTGAAGATTGACTATTAAAATTACCGAATGACGGTTGTGTCGAGCCAATTGTTGTTAGACGGTCAGTTAGAGTTTCGCTGACATTAGTAACGTGAGGTAGAGCTGACACTTTACTTAATTCACTGGTAGTTAAGGAATTGTTAACTGAGCTAAAGCTGCTAAAGCCAGCGGGAGCAATGGTTATGGTGTTGCCAATTGTGCTTTTAACTGATTGAATTTTCTGACTGACAGCTTGACGAGCAATTAGCATGGTTAATGCTAAACCGATACTTAGCCCCAAAATAACGACTATCGAAATAGCGCGAATTGAGTTGCGAAAAACATTTCGGAAACCACGGGTAATTACATTCATATATTAATTTCTTCTTCAAGACCTAATCTACGTCGCTTTGCTGAAGATAGACTTGAGAAACACTGTCTATCCGACTTGCTCATTTCTATAACCCTAATATAAGCTTAAAAACACGCTATGAACATGATATTAAGTGCATAATAAGATGGCTACATGAAACGTACAAAAATGAAGTCAAGAAAACCTCATTCTAGCTCGACTGAGCCAGCAGTAATTCCTATCCAAAAACCAAAAGATGCCAACCAACCTTTAGATTTTCCAATTATTGGGGCAACCCTATCGCCGCATGCCGATAAATATTTTAATAAGGTAACCCAGCAAAAGTTAATTAAAGCTCAGTTAAGAAAGGCTAAGCGACGGCATAAATTAAAACAATTGCTTAAATTTAGTGTTTTGCTATTGGTAACGCTAGTTATTTTAAGTGGTGCCTGGGTTGGCTGGAAAGTCCTGCGCAATGCCGATAAATTCGGTGGTTTTTTTGGTTTATTCTCTTCCCATGAACTTAATGGTGAAGCCCAAGGACGAGTCAATATATTACTTGCTGGTGATTCGGCCGATGATCCAGGTCATCAAGGTGCCGATTTAACTGATTCGATTATGGTGGTCAGTATCGACACTAAAAATAATACTGGTTTTATGCTTAGTATCCCCCGCGATCTGTGGGTGGATATACCAGGGAACGGTTATCAAAAAATTAATGCCGCTTACGAAGATGGCCAAGCTGACAACTTCTCTGCTTCGGGTTACGCTAACGGCGGTATGGGATTATTAGAGGAAGTGGTAAATCAAGACTTGGGTATAACCTGTCAATACTATGCTTTGATTGACTACACGGCTTTCCGAGATGCGGTAAATGCCGTTGGGGGCATAACTATCACTATTAATAGCCCTGATCCCAGAGGTTTATATGATCCGAACGTAGATTTAAAGCTGCCTAATGGCGCTGTAGCTTTGGATGGTCAGGAGGCCCTTAATTTAGCTAGGGCTCGTGGCGACGGATATGGTTCTTACGGATTCCCGCAAGCTGACTTCGACCGGACCCAACACCAACGACAAATGCTAGTGGCAGTCGAGCAAAAGGCCACGACACTAGGTGTCCTATCTAATCCGGTGAAAATCGGTGATCTATTTGATGCGGTCGGTAATAATATTCAAACTGATTTCAAAACCAATGATGTTCAAGCACTTTACAGCTTAGCTAAAAAAGTAAATATCAACAACATTCAGTCCTTAACTTATAGTGAATCAGGCAATAACGCCTTGTTGCAGGTATATGTTGCACCGGATGGAGAAGATGCTTTAATCCCGGTAGCTGGGATTGGCAACTATAGCGCAATCCAGGATTACGACACTAATTTAATTACGCCTCAAACTACACCATAAATAAATTGACAAATTTGGGTATAGCTTAAATTATTTGTTACAATAACAGCGTATATAAGCCGTAAGTTAAGGTAATAC
>JBEKIY010000085.1:0-3205 GCA_050011495.1 Saccharimonadales bacterium (SeqCode)
CATTTATTGGCAAAAAATATACGTTGCCGGAACCGCATTTGTCGCCGCAACCAGTCAGTCGACCACACCCACCGATTCTCATAGGCGGTGGTGGTGAAGGGAAAACGTTGCGCTTCGTAGCGCAGTATGGTGATGCCTGTAATTTATTTGCTAGAGACATGTATCAATTAACGCGAAAACTTGAAGTGCTGAAAAAACACTGTAAGGATTTAAACCGGCCTTTTAATGCAATTGAAAAAACTGCCTTAGTTGGTAATGACGTATCCAGTGCCATAAAAGAACCAGATCAGATAATTATACGGGCTGAAGAGCTTAAGGCTGTGGGCATCGATCATGTCTTATATTCAAATAGTCGGGACGCTAATTTAACGGCTTATCAAAAATTTGCCGATATTATTAAAGTCATTCATAAAATGTAATTTTTTTAATTCGTTACTACCCCCGAATTTGTTTATTCGGGTCTACTTTTTTGTTTGCAAAAAACTATAGATCGTCAAATAAGATTTGAAAGCATATAGTTTTATTTATCACAATAAGTTATATAATATATACTTTAAAGGTGATCTTAATTTGAAAGGATATTCTAAAATGTCTAGAAAATACGAAGGTATACCTAAGACGCTTGATCCAAATCCTTATTATTTTGATGTTTTTTGGCAAGCAGTCACTAAAGCTAATAAAGCCAGGAATACTTTAAGAAAAATCTATGAACAGACGCATCCTAATGGCGAGTACATTGCGCCATTTGGCCAAGCCGAGATAGCTAATACTGCAAGTGACAGACAAGATCAATCTAATCCCGTTAATTATGACGAGTATGCCATTACTCATATAAAAATAATGGGGCGAACAATAAATAATAAACCAGACCAGCCATCCTTTGACCCAAGTACTAATTTATAATATATAATTTAATACATGGATTTAAAACTTTTATTTAAAAATTGTTTAGCTACTGCCAGCGCAGTGATTAAACAGGTTAAACCAAATCGTTATTATGACTTAACTCCGGATACCGAGTGGAATGTTTTAGCACTGGTTAAACATATGCTATCTGAGTTGTCATGGGCAGCCGATATTCTTGATGGCAAAACTGTCGCTGACGTTGGCACTAAATACGATGGCGATTTAATTGGCGACGATCTGTTTAAAAATTGGACTAAGGCTGCAAATCGTGCTTTAAATTCGTTAGCCAAAGTTGACCTAAACCAAACTGTGCATTTATCTTTTGGCGATTTTAATGCCGCTTATTATATCCAACAACAAGGCAATGACCAGCTTATTCACGCTTGGGATCTCGGCCAAGCTATTCAGGTATCGGTTAAATTTGATCCAGTTATTTCTAAATATTTATATGAAGCAGCTTTACCGCATAAACGTGAGTTGGCTGCCTCCGGGTTGTTCGCTCCGGCTATAAAAGTACCTGAATCGGCAACTATTCAAACTAAATTATTGGCTTTGCTTGGTCGTAGGTCGCAAGACTGATGTTTCTTTAGTTAATTAAAAGATAAATGGGATGATAGCTTTAACGTGTTGGCGATAGACTTGATATTGTTTTGGGAAGTGTTCTTGCATAAGTTTTTCTTCTGATAATATTTTGCTCCATAAAACTAAGCAAACCAATACTAGTAAAACAAAGCCAAAAATTTGATCAATCCTAATAGTCGTGCCAATTGCCATAAATAAAATTCCAGTATAAATCGGGTGACGAACAATCGCATATGGTCCATTCTCAATTAGTTCTTGGCCCTGTTTTAAAACAGTATGCGGACTCCAATTACTACCCAAGGTGAAACGGGCGGTAATTGCAAACACTAACCCAGTTATCACTATGATGTCAGCTAACAAATCCAGAGTAAGCATGGGCTTCCACAATTGATTATTAAAAAAAGTTGATCTAAAAGGTTGGAATATTATTACTAAAAGAACTAATAATGTTAAGAATAAACGTAGTTTAGGGTTTCCGCGATCGATAGCGGTCCGCTTAACATCAAAAGCTTTAACTACCCAATAAACCAGAAATATTACCCAGCACGTTTGAATTATTAACCAAGTCAAATTATCCATTGTAACTACCTAAGTTTATCACTCGATATTCAGCAAACTATAATAAATTTCGCTTACTCTTATAAAGAATAAACTGTAAAATAGTCAGCATGCTAGATTCAATTAATTATCATAGAGCAATGCGTAAAGTACCGGAAATTACTTTAATCTTTTGGGTAGTTAAGCTACTCAGTACCGCCATGGGAGAAGCAACTTCTGATTTTTTTGTTTTTAAAATTAACCCATATATCGCGGTTATTCTAGGTGGCATAGTACTTGCCGTAGCATTGCTAATTCAATTTTCGGTTAAACATTATATACCCTGGGTTTACTGGTTCGCCGTGGTGATGGTTGCCGTATTCGGCACGATGGCGGCTGATGCTCTACATATCCAATTGGGTGTACCATATGTTATTTCAACGCTATTATTTTCGGTGTGCTTAGTTATAGTTTTTATAGCTTGGTATAAGACTGAGCATACATTATCTATCCACAGTATTAATACTAAGCGGCGAGAATTATTTTACTGGGCGACTGTGTTGGCAACGTTTGCGCTCGGTACCGCGGCAGGTGATATGACAGCTACGACACTCGGCTTGGGTTATTTTACATCGGCATTAATGTTTTCCGGCCTGATTGCTATACCGACAATCGGTTATTGGTTATTTAAGTTAAACGAGGTTGCTGCCTTTTGGATTGCCTATATTTTAACTCGGCCAATTGGTGCTTCGTTTGCCGATTGGATGAGTAAATCTAAGCTTGTTGGTGGGTTGGGTTGGGGCAATGGTCACGTTGGTATCGAACTGTCTTTGATAATCATAGTGTTCGTTGGTTATATGACCTTCAGTCGCCGTGAAGCCAGACGTGAACGAATACCTCTACATCAATAATTTAAATATTGTACCGAGAATTAATCGGTAAGCCAATTAGCAAGTTTAAGCCGTTGGTATCTTAGATGACCATTTAGTGGTCGAGTTAAAAGTAAAATACCCGCTAGGGCATTGCCGCCCAATTGTTTAACAACAAATTTTCGGTGGGCTAAGACAGTTTTATCCCCTTTATCGGCTTCAATCGCTCGCCATATACCGTGCATTGCTGAGGATGCAGCCAGTGTTCCGCTCCCAAACATCGCTTCATAAGCAGCCTGGAATTTACTTAA
>JBEKIY010000086.1:0-3195 GCA_050011495.1 Saccharimonadales bacterium (SeqCode)
GGGTTTGTACAAGTATTAATTATTGTTGTCCCACTACTGATAGCCTATGCCTTATTCCATAATCACATCAATTTACCCGGCGGAGTTACATTAAGCCATATTCCTCTCGCAGCAAAAGCTATAGCAATAGGAGTAATATTTTTGGGCATCGGGTTAACGTTGTTTACTGGCATATTAGTTGGCTTTGGTTCACTTTATCCCAGCGCCCAAGATGCTAGTCGCTATTTAGCCCTAGCAATTATCTGGGTATATATGCCTATCTATGCCGTAGGATATATCATCAGTTCACCCCATGCTTTGATAGTTTCTGTTTTCACTTATTTCCCATTAACTGCTCCATCAACAGTACTACTACGTAATGCCGTTGGAACAATTTCTAATGGCGAGATACTTACCTCTATGGCCATAACGCTAGTAACCGCCGTGCTAGCACTTTTGTTTGCCGTCCGAGCCTTCAGCTATGGCGCCATGGCCTACAGTAGACGTGTTAACATTAAAGAATTATTTTAAATAAATACCAGCTGTTAAAAATTTTTATAGGGTTATTAATTACAGACAAATTTTTATAAAGAACGATACTTATTAATACTACTAAGAGGGTATAGATATGCCAGTTTTAATGATGCTTAAAGTTAAAGATGGGACATTGGAGCAATATGATATTACAACCAAGAAAGTATTTAATGGGACGCTTAACCCTACTGATCTACCAAAGGGTTTGTTGTCACATGTTTGCATCCAAACAGATAGTGGTCTAGAAATATATGATGTCTGGGATTCAAAAGAAGATTTTAATTTATTTGGCGAAAAGTTAGTCCCAGCTCTTAATCAGGCGGATATGCCAGTAGCCAGTCCTGAATTCTTTGAAGTTCACAACTTCCTAAAAGCTTAATAATTTATCATGCTTATAAATTGTGAATAAATCACCGATTTTAGCCTCAGCCGAGCACGAGAGTTTAATAAGAAATGTATTTTAAATTTGATATAATTTTACGATGGCTAAAATAACAATCGCCACTGGTGTGGTACACGAAGTACCGTCAGACTTACGTAAAGCTCTAATATCTGATGAATCTGCCTTAGAAAGATGGGAGGATCTAACTCCGTTAGCCCGTAATGAATGGATTTGCTGGGTAATCACCACTAAAAAACCTGAAACAAGACAAAATCACGTTGAGCGAACAATTACTGAGTTGTTAGAAGGAGTCCGCCGTCCTTGTTGTTGGCAAGGTTGCAATCATCGTAAGTAAAACCAAAATAAATAAATTATTTATTTCTTTTTAGGGCTATAGTGAACCATGCCGTGTGACCTTTTATCTGATGATCTATGTATATTGGTTCAAATATATTAGCAGCTAATTGGGTTATTAAATCTACGTTATAGTAATAAAACATTCTTTCGCCATAATCATCTTTGACTATATCTTCAGTATATGTGTCGCGTTCCTTTAAAGAAATATAAAATATGCCGCCGACTTTTAATGATCTGGCGCATTTTTCAAATACTTTTGGTAAATCGTCTTTTTTAACATGTAACAATGAAGCAAATGCGAATATTACATCTATGTGTTTTGGGTAATTATAAGTCAGCGCATCGGCTAATACGAACGATGCTCCTGGTAATGAAGCCCTAGCAATTTTTAGCATACCTTTAGAAGGATCAATACCTTCATACCAAGCAACAAGTTTAATAATTTCAATAGCATCGCGCCCATCACCGCAGCCCAATTCAATTACCCGGGCATTTTTACTAACATTTGCTAACTTTAATGCAAATTTAATATCCTTTAATCTTGGTCCGATACCCCTATAAAAGTCGGCTAATTTATCGGCTGACTTATCATAGGTTTTAATTGTTCGATCATACCAATTCATTAAAAAAATTATACATCGAGGGATATTTAATTACTTGAAAATCAATGATTTATTTATATGTGTTAAAAATCTTATGTATTTCAAGGACTTAATAATATTAAACTAAATTAAATCTGGAGTTTAAATGTCAAAAATAATTACTTTTCTATGGTTTGATAATCAAGCGGAAGAAGCCGCCAATTTTTATACGTCTATATTCAATAATTCAAAAATTACCGGTATTAGTCATTATGACAAATCGGCAGCCGAAGCCGCTAACCGATCTGTAGGGTCAGTATTAACGGTAAGTTTTAATTTAGCAGGGCAGAATTATATGGCATTAAATGGTGGCCCATTATTTAAATTTACCGAAGCTATATCATTTATGGTTAGCTGCGAAGATCAAGCCGAAATTGACTATTATTGGGGAAAACTTTCAGCAGATCCAGAAGCGGAACAATGTGGTTGGCTTAAAGACAAATTTGGTTTAAGTTGGCAAATAGTACCAAAAAATATGAGCGAATTAATTAAAACAGATACCGCCATGAAAGCCATGCTAAATATGAAAAAAATTATTATTGCCGACTTAATTGCAGCCCGTTAAATACTTAAATTAAAACTCCATAACATTGACCCAATAGCAGAATAATATTATAATATATTTATTCAAGCAACCGCTTGAGTTTTGAGTCGTTATCCTGGAGAAGGATAATGCTAGCACTTTGGGAGAGACATGGAAAAGGAAGCCGATTTGGTTGAAGAAGTTGTGAGCATCGAAGATGTTTTGAGGGGGGCGTTGCAACAGGCCTACGACAAAGGCTATCAAGCTGGCGTTAAAGCGGCTGGGCTACAAATCAGAAATACCCTGAACAGCATTAATGGTCCAACCCCGCCTCCAGCCTACCGCATCCCGGTTAACGAACTTGGTTTAAGTGAAAGAGCCCGCCTATGTTTAATACGCGGCGATCTGAACACCATTGGAGACGTTGTTGAATTTCACAACAGTAACCTCGATGCTGGCGGGCTGCTCATACTTCCCAATTTCGGTAATAAATCTTTTGAGGAAGTTTACAACAGTCTCGATGAACACGGGGTGGTTCTAAAAGAACCATAACAAAACAACCGATCCATCACCGTAATACATAGAGTTGCTGCCAGGTAGGCAAAGACGGTAGTTGAGCTTTTGCTCCTACAACCTACCTGGCAGTCGCCTATAATAATTTTCTCTCTCCTTGTGCTATATTTTTCACTCCATGAATAATAGTTCATGCTGACGAGTCCAAAAGGACGAAAGTGATATTCCAAAAAGCTTATGGTTTGATATTTAAAATTAGTATGTAA
>JBEKIY010000087.1:0-3142 GCA_050011495.1 Saccharimonadales bacterium (SeqCode)
CATTTCACCAACCCAAATTGGGTGGCGGCTAGGGGTTCTTGGGAAGACAAGGGCGTTATTGACCTTTTTACAAAATACGTTAAAAGAGTTAGTGAAGTATTGCCAACTGAAGACGTCCGTTGGGTAGTAATCAATGAGCCTAACGTCTACGCTGGTGTCGGTTGGATATTGGGCGAATGGCCACCCCAACGACACAATCCACTTGTTTACCGACAAGTAACTAAGAATTTAGCCGAAGCCCATAAAAGAAGTTACGATGTTATTAAAGCCTCCAACGATAACGCTCAAGTGTCATCAGCGGTAAATTATACGCATTTTGACGCTAAAAACGGTTTAGCGCATGGCATCAACAGTACTATTGCCTGGCTCGGACGGAAAACGATTAATGAATGGTTCCAAAACGCGACGATTGACCACCAAGATTATGTTGCCCTTAACCACTATATGCATTGCGTAGTCAATTTAGGTTTATATAAAAATAGCGAGTCTGAGCCCCGATCTGATTTAGGTTGGTCGCTAAATCCACAAAGTTTGTTATACGTATTGAGAGAAGCTGCTAAGTATCATAAGCCGATTGTCATTACTGAAAATGGTTTGGCTGATGCCCAAGATAATAAAAGATCCTGGTTTATTAACCAATCGGTTGATTCCATAAAAGCCGCTCAGGATGAAGGTATCGATGTGCGTGGGTACTTACACTGGGCATTACTAGATAATTTTGAATGGGATAAGGGGTTTTGGCCAAAATTTGGTCTGGTAAGAGTTAATCGTCAAACAATGGAACGCACTCCAAGACCAAGCGCCTATGCCTACAAAGAAATAATCAAAAATAACTCCCAATAATTATGGGATTTTTTTATTAACTATAAACTTGATAAACTGACAGATTTTTTATGACTACTTAGTTTATGGCCGCGGCGAGCAATAATAGCCAATGCAATAATCGCTGCTAGTGATATTAAAATAAATACGAGATCGCCTAAGCTGAAATGTGCGCTCGTTATAGTGTTAAGCGGCGAATATGCGGGTATCATCCATTTGAAGTAATATGCTTGCAAGAAAGTCATTAAACAGATAATTCCGACTAGAGCGATACTGTGTAAAACTACCCTTCGGAATAATCTTCCTTCTTTGTTGGTTTGCTTGGTCGCGGCTGCCGCCACGGCTATATTTTGTGGTGAGATCATTTTAGCTGCTACGCCACCGGTGCTATTGGAAGCAACGGTTAAGACAGGATTTATGCCGAGCGTGGTTGCCGTATGCGCTTGGACACTGCTAAAGAGAGCATTCGAGGAAGTGTCACTGCCGGTAATAAATACACCCAGCCAGCCAAGTAACGGAGCTACTAACGGGAATACTTTACCGGTTTCGGATAGTGCCTTGCTCAAGGTTGCCGAAATGCCAGAATAATTAGCAACATAAGCAAAACCCACAATCGAGGCAATGGTAATTATTGGCCGGTATAGTTCTTTAAGTGTATTGCTAGCAACTTTTAGCACATGTTTAAGCGGCATGCGCATTAGAAAAGCGGAAAGTATTGCGGCAAGAAATATAGCTGTACCGGCCGCCGATAACCAAGCAAAGCTGTAGCTGACATCTAAGGCTTTGCCGGCCACAATTATGCCGTGATTTAAATCGCCAAATGGTATAGCGATTGAATACTTCTCTAATAGGGCTTTAGTTCCAGAGAAAGCCCAATTAGCAATAAAGATTATCAATAGCAAAAACGGCATCCAGGCTCTGATTAGTACTGAAAAACTGGGTAATCTGGTACGTTGTTCTTCAACTACAGCTTTTTCATGCGGAAAGCGCCAGACTGATTTCGGGCGCCAGACTAACAGTAATCCTATTAGACAGAACGTAGTTACAATTGAAGATAAGATATCCGGTAACGAAGGCCCTAGATAACTGGATGTCAGAAACATAGTTGTAGCATAGGCGCCACCAGTAACAAGTATGGCCGGCCAGACTGCCTTAGCACCTCGCCAACCAGCTACAATAATAACTAACCAGAGCGGGATAATTAAAGCGACTAATGGCAACTGGTGTCCGATCATTCGACTTAATGTATTGGCGTTTATATTGCTAAGTTGGCTAGCAGTTACTACCGCGATTCCGATGCCGCCGAAAGCCACTGGCGCAGTATTTGCTAACAAGCAAATAGTAGCAGCGTAAATAGGCTCAAAATTCAAGCCAATCAAGATTCCGGCGGTAATGGCTACCGGAGCTCCAAAGCCTGCCGCACCTTCCAAAAAGGCGCCAAAACAGAATGCAATTAGCAAAGCCTGTAAACGTCGGTCATTGGTGATTGATTCAATACTATGTCGAACCACGCCAAAACTACCGCTGGCGACACTTATGTTGTACAAAAATACGGCCGCTAATACTATCCAGCTAATCGGCAATAACCCGTCCATAACACCATATAAACCAGCTAATCCAGCTAGTTTGACGGGCATACCATAAGCGAAAACGGCAATTACAAGCGCCAATCCAAAAGTAATCAGAGTTGCCTTATAACCAGCAACTTTACGACTTAAAAGCAGCCCCGCTAATATCAAAATAGGCGCAACTGCAATCAGCGACGATAAAAGCAAGCTATGTAACGGATTAAAAGGCTGTACCCACATCTGTAAGTCGATTATTTATTTTCATCTTATTTATGTGCTTTGATTTGAAAAACATTTCTAAACGTACAATATTTTTAAGTATAAGCATTTAGATGGTTGTTTTCAACTTGTTATATAGATTAACATTATATCCAGATATTATTACTCAAAGCATTCGATAAATATAAAATTACCCCGTAATAACGTTAATGCTTTATAATTCACAATATGAGTTACCCTAATAATAAAAGGGGTTTTACTATAATTGAAATAATGATCGTGTTGGCCATCGCTGGCTTGATAATGTTAATAGTATTCTTAGCCGTACCGGCTTTACAGGCGGCAGGACGCAATAACCAACGTCGAGCTGATGTGTCGGCTATTGCAGCAGCAATCGCTGAATATGCTGATGAAAACGGCGGTTTAATACCTAATGCAATTGCTTCATCTACAACTTACACTAATATGTTATATTTCGGTTGTAATGGCGCAAAACTTGTTAGAGAAGTACCTGGAGGTGACGACTCATTTAG
>JBEKIY010000088.1:0-3122 GCA_050011495.1 Saccharimonadales bacterium (SeqCode)
CCGACTGTGCGCCGCAGGTTTTGCCAACCGATATTAGTTATTATCAGATAGGATATACGGCAGCTGGTCAGCCGATTGTGGTCGCCAGTGATTATAATGTGGGTGAGAGTGATTTTGCCTATGTCGCGCTGGAAACATCCACTAATCAGTACGCTATTCTAGCAAAAATGAACGATCAGTTCACCGGTTCTACCAGTGACGTCCAGACAGCCATTGCTTCTTTTACTAAGTATTTGAACTCAAATGTCACAATGGACACTACTAGCGTCTTAAGTGGTTTGACTTTCCCAACCTCAGCTACTGTCAGCGGGATGGCTGTAACTGAAGCCATGCCTGGGTCTAACGGTTACTTTCTACCGTCAATGGCCTATATTCGGGGGACCTATTTTACTCAAGACGGCACCACAACGCCGGCTATGACAGCTTTCGGGCAATCAGATAATAAAACTTTTTACGACGTTACCGCCGAAGATAGCGATAATTACCAAGTAAAAGAAATCTACGCAACGGTCAATCAGGTGTTTGCCAATAGCTATCAACCGGTTGATCCGCTAAATTCTTCAACTTCAGCACCAAAAATCACTTGGAGCGATGGGGCAATCAATAAAACAGTTTATACTTATGAGTCCGCCGGTTGCGGCAGCAGTAGCGGCTATATGATTGCTAAGAATATTACACCAGATGAACTGACAGTGGTCGGTACCGGCCCGCAGAATCAGACTATTTATGCCCTTGATACCAATGCGCCGCTATTTAATGAAATCTACACTACTGATTACTCCGGCGGAACTTACTTGAATAATAAAGAATTAGAGAATCTAACTGTTGACCAGTTCCAAGCAGCACACGCTTTCTTCTTAGCCCAAAACAGTCTGGGTGAGTATGTTATTTACGAACGAACCGATATGTTCATATTCGGCGGCTGCGGTAAACCAGTAATTTATCTATACCCACCACAAACTACGGCCGTGAATGTAGCGGTTGGCGCTAATATCGTAAAAGCTGATCCCTTATATCCAAGCTCAGGTTGGCGCAATGTTATCGCCCAACCCAACGGTCAACTGACTTATGCCGGTAAAACTTATAATTCACTTTATTGGGAGGGGACAGGTCTGGGTATTTATCCGGCCATTACTGCTGGTACGATTGTTAAATCCAGCCAGGCGGTCAGTACTATCAAAACCCAGCTAACAGAGCAGGGATTAAAGCCCAGTGAAATCGCTGATTTCCTGTCTTTCTGGGCGCCAAAATTACCCAATACGCCCTACGTCCGCTTAACTTGGTTTAATACTACTCAAATGAATAATTTAGCACCGCTGTTAATTTCTCCTAAACCAACAACATTAATCCGAACCTTTTTAGACTTTCAGGGGCTTGATCAGCCAATCAGCTTACCGGCTCAAAGTTTCTATGCACCCAACCGACAGGGCTTTACCGTTGTCGAATGGGGCGGTTTACTGTCGGATTTAAAGTAATCTTTAGCCAACAGCATCCAGTCTATTAGCTATACTGAGCTTGTCTAACTAGAAAACGAATCGCATTACGCCAACGGGCTACGAAAGGTTGATTTTCAACTTTAACAATCCGTGGCCTAATGAGTTCAAGCGGAATTTGAACATTATCTCTGCGCCTCATGTCATCGGTGGACATGGCGTTGATTATGTCAAAAGCTGAGTAGCGACCACGACCATCTAAAGCGCCCGATACCAATATGGCAATACTTGATGGCCGAGGCAGCCCAATATTAACAGTGTCCGGTTCATCAATAATCTGCCAGCCACCGATCAACTCGTCTCTCCAGTCCGGCTCATAATTTAGGGCAGCCTCGGGGACTGGCGACGGACCAACATAGCGCCGATAATTCATCGCCACACCATGTCTACTTAATATTGGTGCAACTTCTAGGGCATCATTTCGCATTAGCGATAAGATACCTTGCATTTTTTGGGCACGTTCAGAATCGCGGGCAATTGGCGGCAAACCGACTTCGGCTCGCTTACCTTCAGCAATCTGTCTGATTTCTTGACTGAACGGACTGTCTTTTTCCATACTTTATTTATACCATATTATGCCATTATGTCAATTATATTTTAATTTGTTATGTCCTTAAAACTAGCACTGTTAATTCCATTAATTTTAAAGGTAATTTATCGCTATATATGTTATTATATCGTTTACGTTCATCAGGGTGATGGATTGTCTAGTACTAGAGGTAAATTAACAATGTCTAAATTCGGGGATAAGCTACCCAACCCGCCGGCTTTTTTAGACGGACCGTTCGGCGTAGTTTTCTACTTCATCCTAATTCCTGTTAGCTACAAATTGTCAAACATTTCCTACCATGACGGCCAACCACTCCTCGGCTTTTTGATGAGACTGTTAACTGCCTGTTGCATGCTGTTGTTCGCTTTAACCTTTATCCTAGCTGTATATGGTGTCAAGCCATCTGATCGTTCCAAAGGCCAAGATGACTAAGCATACAGGCAATAGTTGTCTAAACATCAATCCAAGCTTCAATCCAACCCCAATTCACCCCGAAGGTTAAGAGGCCCATGAGTTCACTAATATTGAACAAGACTGGAACCCTGAGGGACAAGCCGTGAGAATAAATTTGTCATGATGATGACGTTGAACCAGCTGGTTCATTCCCATCATCTTCACTTATTTTTATTCCACGGCTATTTACTTAGTTAAATTAAGCAAACTTTTATATCTTTAGCGATATCTTAAATATTTGTTGAACTTATTGGTATGGTTTATTATTTAAAGCATAAGCTAAGAGATAATTTTAACTATGAAAAAGCACCCTAAAAAAATAATAAAAAAATTTACAATCGTACAAAAAGTTTTTTCAATATTTATCATAATGGCGGTAGCCGCCGGTGGCACGTACCTAATCGTCAATAGTTCGGCACAAAGTCCCTATACGGCCATAGAAGCTTCAACCGGGACATTAACTAGTCCAGCCACTACTCAAGCTGATAGTTCAGCAACTAGCGGCCAGGACGTCCAATTTGGTGCTACAAGCAGTAATTCAGCCCTGGCGCCATCGGTTATGGGAGCCTATGCCGGTCCCACGAATGTTAGCGGCGTAAATTCAATTGGCACGCTTCTAGGATTCC
>JBEKIY010000089.1:0-3106 GCA_050011495.1 Saccharimonadales bacterium (SeqCode)
TCAAAAAAATAATAAATTATGGGAACGAGACAGAGTATTAATTATTGCCGGGAATATCTCGCAGCGCGATAATAATAATTCTCCAAACGCCAGTTTAAAAATTATCGCTGAAGAAGTTGAAGAACTTACTGCAGAGTATCTTAAATCAAATATCTTACCATCATCTATCGCCAACTATAAGCGAACTGCCAAACAAGGAATCACTAAAAACTCGTCATCAGTTACCAAAAGTACTATTAAACCGGAACGGATATATATACGTTTATTAAACAGCGACGATCAACAAACACTCTTATCATTGAAAGCTACTTTGGATAAATGCAAGGGCGACATAGAAGTAGTATTAGTCCTAGGCCCAACCAACAGCACGCCACAAATTATAAAATTACCATCGCGAATTAATAAACAAGCAGAAACCTTATCAAGTTTAATGGACTTAGTAGGTAAAGATAACGTTAAGGTTAAATAATTAATGTAAAACCGGCAAAAAATACTGTAATACTGCCAAAAATAGCACCAACCGGGCCAACAACAAGCGCTCCAAAAATAATTACTCCAACACCAATAGTCACAAATAACGGTAAATAAGGCCAATATGTTTTCATAAAATGGTTTGTGTGTTTTTGGTGCAAACCATTTCGTTTTAAATTTCGACTTGAAGGGCGACCACGTTTTTGTTTTGCTGTTAATGTCATGTCTACGAAAAATAATAACACAAGTATTTTGAAATGCCAATAATCGTATATGACAATAAGTTAGGTTTAATTGTTATCTTTTAATCGGAAAAGTTAGTGTATTTTGGATGATTTAATTTACTGAGGTAACCTTGACAACAACGCTTAAGTCTATCTATACTACCGAGTATTAACAGGTGAATAAAACCAAAACATTGAAGAAATAAAAAGTCATGATAGACAGACAATATATCACTTTAAGTAACCCGATAATGCGTGGTAGACTGAGGCGAAATTTCCCAAATCAAAACTATATTAAACGTCCTGTTAAAAATCCTCAACCGAGAATACTTTCTGACGTTATCCAACGTCAAACAAACCCCTTAAAATCTCGACTAATTGTTCCAATACGTCCAGTTAAACTTGCGGAAAAAGCCGTAAATCAAGATATCATTTTTTCCGATAAATTTGAAGCAGATGCTGACATCACAACCAAGAAATTATCTTTAAACAATAATCAACATCAACTTGAAGTAATCAAACGAAGTGAGACCGATAGTCGCACTAAACAAAAAACCCATGTAAAAAAAATAAAAAACAAACTACACCTTGCATTAATATCAATGGCGGTGATAATGCTTGGGTTTGGTGTATATGCAACTTTTGTTGGCTGGCACACAAATCATATTGTTCAAATTCAAGCAACTAAGTTAACCCAACAAGCAAATAAAGCATCATCTTCATCCACAACTGCACTCAGCACCGTAAAACCAAGTCCTGCAGTGGTTGCAAATTATATAGTGGCGCCAAACTTACCGCGTTATTTACTTATCCCGAAATTGAACGTGGATGCCAGGATAATCTCTGTTGGGGTAAATGCTAAAGGTGCTTTGGAAACACCCAATAATGTCTACGACACCGCCTGGTACAATGAGTCAGCCTTACCTGGTGAACCGGGAGCCATGCTAATTGATGGTCATGTTTCCAGCTGGACCGCCCATGGTGTATTCTATGGCTTAAAAACATTAATAGCCGGTGACATCATTGAGGTTGAGCGTGGCGACGGGACGCTATTCACTTACAAGGTAGTTAATAGCCAAATTTATAATTCCAATAATGTTAATATGACCGCCGCTATGACTACTGCTATCCCCGGAGAACCAGGCCTTAATCTAATTACATGTACTGGCGATGTTATACCTGGGACTAGCGAGTTTAATGAAAGAATTATTGTTTTTGCAGTCTTAGAATAGTTCGCTGTTAGTAGGGTATTTAGAATTAAAAACTTTTAGATACAATTTCTTGATAATAAAATTTTAATTGTTGTTCAACGCGCTTAGTGATGGTGTTTATTAGATGATTACTTTGCTTATCGCGTCTTATTAAACTGAAAATGCGCCGTTTGATAATAATTGGCTGCGGCTTCCCAACCAGCCCAAGCTCACCCTTTCCTATCATATCTTTCACAAGTACATAGGGTAGCGCTGCAACGCCTTTTTGCGTTTGAACCAGTCTTAACATTACTTCTACACTAGAAGAAAAAAATCTTGGAGAAACAACGATACCGTATTGGTCGAATGACTTTTTAATTAATCGATAACTGTTCGAGGGCCGGTCATAACTAATAAAATTATCTAAATGATTTTTCTCTAAATTTATTTGGACTGAAGTTAACTGACTTCTATGGGTAACTAAGACCAATGGTTCTACTGCCGTGTAATGCAACTGCAGGTGTCTTCCAACTGGATTAAGTTGTTCGGTTATGAAAGCTATATCGAGCTCATCTTGTTCAACAGCATTCACTAAATACCTTGAGTTATTAACAATTACCGCAATACGGGCCTCTCGTTCGAGATCATAAATGTTATTGTCAGTCGAGAATAACATACTGGCTATACTGTCAATCATGCCGATGGACAACGACAATTTTTGATGTGACATCTCAGCTAATTTTGATTTTAAGTTGTCGGTCGTTATAAAAAGTTTTTTTGCAGTCTCGTATGTTATCTGTCCAGCCTTAGTAAGTTTGAAGGGTCGTATTCCCCTAACAATTAGTTTGACATGTAATTCCTGTTCTAATTTTGCGATTGCGATCGATAATGCAGGTTGGGAAGTATGTAGCTGTTGAGCGGCATGAGTAAAACTCCCGGAATCGACTAATACAGCAAATTTATGCAATCGGTCTTCCATAAATATTATTTATATCACAATTGTAATTATATATTTGATTTATATTTATCAGCACCGTAGCATGTAATCACAAGTATTAAGGAGAAAAATATGGCTGAAAAGAAACCTATTAAATTAGCAGTAGTTGGTGTAGGTAATTGCGCTTCTTCGCTTATTCAAGGTATCTATTATTATCGAAACGCCAAAGATAATGAGTTCGTACCCGGAGTTATGCATGTCCGATTTGGCGGTTATCATCTTCG
>JBEKIY010000090.1:0-3097 GCA_050011495.1 Saccharimonadales bacterium (SeqCode)
CCAACGGTAATCATATTCCATATAATCTACCCCTTTTCCGGGTACAGTATGCGCAATTATAATCACTGGTTTATCAACAATTGATCGACCTAGAGCACAAGCATTAATTACTTCAGGAATATTATTCCCGTCAATTTCAATGACATACCAGCCAAAACTTTCCCATTTTGCTTTTAAATCTTCTAGTGGCAATACTATTTCGGTCGGTCCGTCCAACTGAATATTATTTCGATCAACAATAGCAATAATGTTGCCGAGTTTATATTTGCTTCCTAGCATAGCGGCTTCCCAAATATTACCCTCATCTAGTTCTCCATCGCTCATAATCACGTATACCCAGCGATGAGCAACATTGTCCATGCGCATGGCAAGGGCAATTCCGCATGCTTGGCTTAACCCGCAACCTAATGGACCGCTAGTTGTTTCAAGCCCTGGTAACCGCAGCCGTTCTGGATGTCCCTGCAGTCTTGAACCGAGTTTACGTAAAGTCATCAGTTCTTCAACTGGGAAATAACCAGCCTGCGCCATTGCGGCATAACGAACTGGTACCGTGTGTCCGTTACTTAGTACTAAGATGTCTCGTTCGCTCCAGTCCGGATTTTTTGAATCATGTTTTAAAATATCAAAATAAAGGGCAGTGAAGATATCGGCCAGGCCTAGTGAGCCAGCCGAATGACCGCTGCCGGCGTGCTCAAGCATCTTAATAATGTCTTGCCTGATCGTGTTAGCTTTTAATTCGAGTTCCTCAATTGTCATTGGTTTCTGTGTTATTACCCTTTACAACTTTCTCTAGTCTAGCATAAGCTTCTTCGACAGAATCAGCTTGCTGTAAATATTTACCAACGTTTAGAACATCAATGCCGCCATTAATTAATTCCAAGGCATTATTCTCGTTAATTCCACCATCCCAACCAATTTCTAATTGCGGTTTAACGGCTTTAAGACTATGCGCTTTCTCTAATAATGAAAGATCGGCTTGTCCACCATAAGAACCAAGGTTACCGGAAAATATCAGGACGTGATCAATTAAGTCAATTGACTCAAACAAAACATTAGCAGGAGTTTCGGCTAGTAGCGCTACCCCAACTTCCATGCCATTTTTATGTAAAGCGTCAGCCAGCCATTTAAAATCGCCATCAGCTTCAGCGTGAACGATTATAAGCTGGGGTCTTAAATCCATAATTAATGATAAATGCTTGTCTGGATATTTATACATTATGTGAATATCGGCTCGGACACCACCTGGCCACCAAATAAGATCGGGATTTAAAAGTTTGTTTTCGGTTAATGTCCCATCTGCCAAATCAATATGGATACGAACAGCAAACAACGCAATGGATTCGATATACCGTTGATAATCATCGCTATTATTAACTGTAATAGTCGGGCAAATATCTACCATAAAAATATGTTAAGTTAGCTGGTCCATTTCTGTAATCCGCCGTTTAAATCGGGGCGCTTCAGCAAATGGAGTCAATAACCACGTTCGCACTAATGCGTTAGCTTGTTTACTTTTTAAGACTCTAGCTGGTAGACACAAGACATTACTGTCATCATCGTTACGAGAAGCTCGTGCTTCATATAAATCCCAAACAATACTCGCTCTGATACCCTTAAATCTATTGGCCGCCATACACACACCCTGTCCGGAACCGCAAATCAATATACCGCGAGGTTCTGGATCCTGGCTAGTTAATACTCTCCCCACTACCTTTCCAGCAAAGCGTGGAAAATCGTCGTCGGGGTCAATAGTTTTATTACCTTCATCAACAACGTCATAGCCCATATCTTTAAGATAGTTTATTAGCTCAGCTTTCATTGCAAAGCCGTTATGATCCGCGCCAATGTAAATTTTCATATTAGTTGTTTTCTTGATTAACTGGTTCGGGGTTACTTTTTCCCTGGTTGTTATTTTCTGGTTCAGACTGTTTGTGCAATAAACGACCGCTATCAGCAACTACTTCAACCAATCGATTACTATATCCCCACTCATTGTCATACCAAGCTATTACTTTAACCAGATCACCATCCACTACAGATGTTAATTTCAAATCAACAATACAAGAATGACTATTACCGATGAAATCTGTACTAACAAGTTCTTCATCAGTTACCGCTAATATGCCTTGATAATAAGGTTCCGCGGCAGCTTTTTTAAACGCCTCATTCACTTCGTCGACCGTTACGGTTCGCTTGGTAACAATACTAAAATCGGATAACGACACAACAGGAGTGGGAACGCGGATACTTAATCCACCAAATATTCCTTCCAATGCAGGTAAGGCTTGGGCAGCAGCAATTGAAGCTCCAGTAGTAGTAGGAACTATGTTCTGAGCTGCAGCTCGAGCTTCCCTTAGATCTTTAGCAGGAGCATCTTGAAGCCGTTGACTGGCTGTATAACTATGAATAGTTGTCATCATAGCTTTCTCAATCCCAAAATTCGATTCGATAACTGCAGCAACTGGGGTTATGCAATTAGTTGTACAGCTTGCATTACTTATAATTTCTCCGGCTGTTTCTAATTTATCCTCATTAACACCTAGTACTATAGTAGTCGCTCCTTCGCCTTTAGCTGGAGCGCTAATAATCACCCGCTTAGCCCCAGCATCAATATGTGCCCTGGCTTTAGCTGGGTCAACAAACAATCCGGTTGATTCAATCACTACATCTACATTATTATCGCGCCAAGGTAGGGCAGCAGGATCTTTTTCGGCGAAAACTCTGATTGATTTCCCTTTAACAATAATGTTCTGGTCGTCGTAACCAACGTCATATTGATAATTACCATATGATGAATCATGTTTTAATAGGTGAGCTAAAGTTTTTGTGTCTGTTAAATCGTTAATAGCTACAACATCTAAGTCATCACGTTCAAAAGCTATTTTAAAAGCATTACGACCAATTCGGCCGAAACCATTAATTCCCACCCTTGTCTTCACATATCCCCCTTTTTTATCATCTACTTACCGGTTTATTCTTATGCTTTTTATATTGTAGGAGGATATAGTTTTGGATGCAACAGGGGATAGTGTTTATCTAAATTACGTGGCTTTAACTTTATTCTAGGTATTTGAGAAGTCATTGTTGGCAGCTTGAT
>JBEKIY010000091.1:0-3091 GCA_050011495.1 Saccharimonadales bacterium (SeqCode)
CAGGGGATAGTGTTTATCTAAATTACGTGGCTTTAACTTTATTCTAAGTATTTGAGAAGTCATTGTTGGCAGCTTGATGAAAACGTTCCACCGACAAAGCAATTGTCTGCTGAGCATCATTTATATTTCCCCACCCCATTACTTTTGTCGTTCCGAGTGCCTTAAGATCTTTATAATGCCTAAAGTGATGCTCGATTTTTAATTTCCAGCTGTCTCCAAGGTCATCTAAACTCTGAATTTTTTCGCCGTTATCGCGATCGGCAGTGGGCACTACAACTATTTTATGGTCTTGAGTGCCACCGTCTTCATAATTAAGTACTCCAATAATTCGCGCGCTTAACCATATTCCGGTGGGGATCGGTTGGCTACAAACGATCAGAGTATCTAATTCATCCCCATCTTCATCTAAAGTGCCGGGAATAAAGCCGTAATTTACTGGTTTAGCAAAGATCGACGGTTCAACTCGATCAAGCCTAAAGGAAGCGCTTTTCCTATCCCATTCAGTTTTTAGTATTGATCCTTCCGGTACTTCAACCACAGTATTAACAAGACCGTTCTGAAAATCCCCTGGTTCAAGCACCTTATTGAAATCAGACATCTGTTATTCTCCTTTTACTAAACTAAAACTATGTTGGTATAAATTGTACACTAAGAGCATAAAACTATTGTAGTAGTTAGATTTTTATCAGTTAACAACAGTCTTTGACAAATCCGACAAATATTCTCTGATATGCAAAGCAGCTGTAGCTCCCTCACCGGTAGCACTTGCAATTTGCATTGTTGCTCCGGAACGCACATCTCCGGCTGCAAATACACCTGGAATTGATGTTTCTAAACGATCATTAGTTTTTATAAATCCAACTTGATCGAGTTCTACTGCGCTATCTTGAAGAAATTGAGTGTTGGGTATAAGGCCCGCAAATACAAAAACTCCGTCAGTTGGAAATTCGACTTTACGATTAGTTGTTTTATCGGTGCCAATTACTTTGGTGACTTGACCATCAGATCCAATAATTTCATCTGTTGATGTATTAAAGTGAACGGTAATTTTATCTTGATATTTTTCTTTAAGTTCTTTCTGTAATATCTCTGATGCCTTAAAACTATCGCCGCGGACTAGTAAATCGATATGGCTAGCAAATTTAGTTAAAAATAATGATTCTTGTACGGCTGAATTACCGCCGCCAACTACAACCAATCGTTTATCGCGATAAAACGCTCCGTCACAGGTTGCGCAATAATGCACTCCTCTGGCGTAATATTCTTTTTCACCTGGTATACCAATCTTTTTATAATCGGTTCCAGTAGCAATAAGAACTGTTTTAGCGTACATATCACCGCTAGTTGTCTCCAGGTGAATATACTTCCCTTCTTCACAAAGTTTAGTTACCTCACCTAATTCTATAACTGTTCCGAAACGCTCGGCTTGTTTTCGTAAATCTTCGGCCAAAGTTAAACCCGGTATACCATCCACAAATCCTGGATAGTTGTCAATTTTGTCTGTTATAGCAGCCAGACCACCGATTACCGCACGTTCAAAAAGCAAAGTTTCAATATCTTCCCGAGTAGTATATATCGCCGCCGCTAAAGACGCTGGACCAGCTCCGATCATAATCGTGGTATGAGTTGAGATTTTTTCGTCTTTAATATCTAGGGCACTAAGAATTTCATGATTATCAGGATTCTTTAGAATTTTATTGTCAATTACTAATGTTGGTACCACCATTTCATTATCGGTTAATGTCAACATTTTTTCTTTGTTCGGCTCTTCATCGGTGTTTTTATAATCATAACTAATTTTATGCTTGTCCAATATAAATTTAAGCCGATTGCAGTCACTGCTCCAATCAGCGCCATATAGGACAACATGTGCGCGGTTGCTCATAATTACTTTTATTTTACCTTAGATTGCAGATTCAAAAAGCTTAATTAAAAACTAATGCAATGCTGGTGCTAGTTTTGATAAATTACAGCCAATAACAATCTCTTGACTGTCATCGTGTTTCGTCACAACCGTAATTGGAACTGTGGAGGCACCACTTACGGCCATTGCTTCAACTCTACGTTCAGGATTACGGTCGAGATCTATTTCTTCAAAATTATGACCCTTTGACCCTAACCAACGCTTGACGGTTACACAAGAAGCGCATGTATTTGTTGTGTATATTGTTATTTTTTTGACCATTATGATCCCCGCTTTGTTTAATTTTTAAATGATGCTTAAGATTATATATAGTGTTTAGTAGCTATGCAATACACTATATATTGTGTTTTTTATGACATTTCGCCACTATTGGACTTTCAAGAGAGTGACGTCAAAGACTAACGGCGCATTGGCTGGTATGCCAGACGGTGGATTACTGCCATAGGCTTCATTAGACGGGATAAGTATACGGCGCGTACCACCAACCTTCATGCCGATCATTCCTTTTTGGAAGCCTTGAATTAGATCATTTAATGGATCGCTTGCCGACTGGCCGGTTTGCAACGAGCTTTGGAAAATAATACCTGTTTTAGCCAGGGCGCCAGTATATTCAAAAGTTACCGTTTGCTTGGCGGAAGTTACGGCTGCACCATGTCCGGCAGTTTCATCTTGTATTTGCAAACTATTAACGGTTGTTACCGGCGTGAAGTTCTGTAATTTAGTCCCCACTAAAACTGGCAGTTTTGAATTACTATTCGTGGTATTGCTGGTTGAAGTTGTGTTGTTGGTAGTATTAGAAGAACTGCTAGTGTGAAGTTCCCAGATAACCAAAAAACTAAAAGACAAAGCTGTTACAAAAAACAGCATTGCCATAGTAAAAGTAAAAATCCGATGTGATACAGGTGTTTTAGACATACGTTTCTATCTCTCTAGTGTTCATACTATAACTCATAGCAAATGTTTTGAGAATAAACATACTATCAAATAATATTAAATTTTACTAGATTCGTTGAGCGCCACAGGCTTGATTGGCGGCTTTAGCGATGTCGTCTAAAATTGTTTCTGCTACGTTTTCAGTCAAAGTTCGTTGATAGCTGCCAATCGTAATGTGGAATGTGATTTGTTTAACATCTCCTTTGTCTGAAGACTGATAAATATCAACTGGTG
>JBEKIY010000092.1:0-2981 GCA_050011495.1 Saccharimonadales bacterium (SeqCode)
GCCTACCAAGCTACATTTAACCATGTAGACGAGTTGTCTAACATGTCGCGCCGAATTGGCGATCGTCTGGGCCGTTTATGGGATATTGCCCATCAAGGTATGCGGGAGAATCGTTTTTTACGGGCTGAGAAGGCTTTATTGACCATCTTAAAGATAGATGAACGTAATGCCGCTGCTTATAATCGGTTGGGTATACTTTATGCAAAACAAAAAGAGTACAGAGATGCCATTGATTGTTTTGAAATTGCATCAAGTATCGAAGCAACTCCATCCAGTTTACATAATCTAGGCTTGATATATTATGAAACTGAAAATTATGAAAAAGCGGCGATTGCTTTCGAACAGGCATTGAAACTAGAAGATCAATTAGCTGCTCGACATATTGCCTATGCTAAAGTCCAAGAAAAGATTGGTAATGAGAAATTAATGTTCCGATCCCTTGAGCATGCAGTGGAGTTAGAGCCAAACCAAGAAACATATGGATTATTGCTTGAAGCTTATCGCTCTCGAGGCATGTCTGAAGAAGCTGACCTAATCGAGGATAAAATTAAGAAACTTATTGTCCCAGCCGGTCGGTCTCGTCGTATCTTACGACCAAAACGAGTTGTGGTTTAACCTCTGTTTTGCTACACTACAGCTGTTAATTACGCCGACGTAGCTCAGTGGCCAGAGCGGCTGTTTTGTAAACAGCGGGTCGTGGGTTCAACTCCCTCCGTCGGCTCCAGGCAGGGATAGTGAAGCGGCCAAACACGTCTGACTGTAAATCAGATGGCTTATGCCTTCGGGGGTTCGAATCCCTCTCCCTGCACCAAAATCATTAACATTTCTTTTTATTAATTTATGAAAAGAAAATTGTATATCCAACCACCGGGAATAGTAAAAGTTGATGGGCCGGTAATATTCTTAGCCGGACCTATACAAGGTGCTCCAATATGGCAACCAGAAGCTGCGCGTTTAATACATCAGCAAATGAACGTAGTAGTAGCTTCCCCGAGAAAAGAATATAAAACAGGTACATTTGTTCGGGAGAAGCAGATAGACTGGGAAACGCACTTCCTTAGAAAGGCAGCCCAATCTGGCGTTATTATGTTTTGGCTAGCAAAACAAACCGAAGAAACACCAGGTCGTTCATATGCCCAAACATCTAGATTTGAACTTGGTGAAGCTAAGATTAAACACGAAAGGGATGGCATAAATCTAGTAGTTGGTATTGAACCTGGATTTGGCAATGAAAGGTATATAAGACGCAGACTGGGACAAGATTGTCCTGATGTCCCAATATTAGATAATTTACCCGATACAGTTGATGCGGTACTTGAATTAGTCAGTTAGCTTTATCATATAAAAAACTAAGTTTGTTGATCATAATACGCCATAATATAATTTGTAATATATTTGAAATTATTAGGAGGGGATATGCGGAAAATTGACGGTAAATATCAAACAAGTGGTGACATAACCAAATTAGATGGCACGCCGATACCGGAAGATGAGCCGTTAATATTATTTAGGGCACAGGATAAATTATTAGTCCCTTTACTAGAAAAATACAATGAACTCTGTATCAATGCCGGTAGTCCCGAAGGTCAAGTAAACTTATTAGAACAACGGATTAATGAAATAAAAGCCTGGCAAGCTACTAATCAAGTCAAACTTAAAATACCTGACTAGTTTAAAGACGTAGTACAACCAACTTTATTTAATTACTTGATATTGAAATGTCTATTTGTTTAGGATTCTCAATCATCATATAATCTTTTAAATCCATTTTGATACTTTTGTCGTGTCGGCCTGGATTAAAAGAAATAATAGATTGTCCTATAAGTGACTTGTCAATATATGTATCTAACTTAACAATGCTGCCAAACGGATAACACGCGCCGATATTACATAGCATCTTTTCTTTAACCTCATCAGGAGTTGCAAAACGAAACTTTTTTATACCAATAGCCATTTTAAATTTTTTCGAGTCGATTTTTTTGCTACCTGATAACACCACCAAATAATAGTTATCGTTAGCTTTTAAAAGTAGCGACTTTGCTCCAGTATCAATTGATAAACCGCGTACTTTAGCTGCTTGTTCACTGGTATAAACTGGTTCATGCTCTAGCTCCGAATAATTTACCGAGTATGTTTTTAGGGTATTAATAATAGATTCATATGGATTCATCTTCATAGTTTACAAAAATCTTATGTCTACCGATAGGGTATTAATTTTAATTTGAGAGTAAAGACATCTTGACAAGCTTTAAGATAAGAGGGACTATTAAAGCATTAGCATCGTAAGAAGAGAAAATATCAACTATGAATGATCCAGAACAGCCAACAAATCCTCAACAAACTAGCGTCTCAACAGAGGTGCCAGCAACACCAACCAGCCCACCTGAGCCGCCAAAAACAGAATCAACCGAAGCAAAGAAGCCATCTAAAAAATCACATCTTTGGCTTTATATAATAATTGTTGTAATAGTAATTATCGCCGCCCTAGGAACTTGGTATGGTGTGCATAAGAGTAATAACCAGAGTTCAACTACTAAAAAAGATATTCCGCTGATAACTTATGGATTCGACAACAACCCGCTGAACGTTTTTTACCCATCTGCAGCAGAATTTGGTGGCCCCATGGTCATGAACGAGCAAATATTCGAAGGATTAGTGAGTTTTACTAATGGCACCCAAATAGTACCTGATTTAGCTACTAGTTGGACAAATCCCAACACCGATACCTGGATTTTTACACTTAGACCCAATACTTACTACCACGACGGTGACGTAGTAACTGCCCAAGATGTAGTTTATTCTTGGCAACAACTCAACGCCCAAGATCAAAATCTTGCATCCTATACCACCTCAACTATTAAGAATGTTCAAGCAACTAACAATAATACAGTCGAGATAACTACTACTGCACCGGATCCTGTTTTGTTGAATCGTTTAACAAATCTATATATTATCGATTCTAAAGCACCTAAAGGCACCCA
>JBEKIY010000093.1:0-4876 GCA_050011495.1 Saccharimonadales bacterium (SeqCode)
TAGATTGGTGCAGGGCATTGAAAGTGTGGAAGAATTCTTCTTGAATTTTTTCCTTACCAGCTAAAAACTGCACGTCATCAACAATCAACACATCCGCCCCACGGTAGAAATCTGCAAAATCGGTATTCTTTTTAAAGCGCAGAGCATCGACAAATTCTTGCACAAATTGTTCAGTCGATACATAAACTACCCGGGCGTGCCGGTTGTGGGCTAGTACCGCATTACCCACGGCTTGGATTAAATGGGTCTTACCAATACCCACGCCACCATATAAGAAAAGCGGATTATATTTAGTGCCTGGTTGGGCGGCTACTGCCTGGCAAGCGGCGTGCGCTAGTTCGTTGCCAGAACCGACTATAAAATTTTCAAACGTGTAACGTTCATTTAAACCCTGGCGGTAAGCGTGCGTTAAACTGCTAACCTGAGATTTTAAGACTGCCGGCGTAGCTACAAATAATTCCGGATCATCGCTCATGGCCTTGGGCTCAATCCGCGAGTGGATTTTATATTCAACCTGGACGTTGGTCACGCCGTTTTTAGCTAAGGTTTGAACAACTAGATCATTAAACTTGCTTTCCAGCTGGTGTTTGATAAAAACATTGGCTACACCAACTACCAAAACACTGTCCGATCGTTTTAATATCTGAGTGTTTTTAAACCAAGTTACAAAGCTACCCCGTGAAACCGATAATTCGATTTCACCGAGCACTGCTTGCCATAAGTCGTTATCTCTCATCTACTATCTTTCCCCTCAATGCATTCATACTATACGTAAACAGCAGACTTTTCCACAAGAATTGTAAATTAAAAATATTTCTAAAGAAATTTTAGCAGCACGGTATTGATTTATACACATAGCACCACCCTATCTTAAAAACATGTGGAAAATAGTTGGCTAACCGTGGAAAACTTGCTAGAATCAGTGAGTAAATATTGTTAATTTGACTTGAGTAAAGCCAGTCGGACAAGCGTTTGAAATATTCTATGTTTTAAACGGGCGTCTGTTAGAGTATTAATTATGCCCAAAAGAACTTATCAACCTAAAAAACGTCGTCGTGCCCGCGAACACGGCTGGTTTAAACGCATGGCCACCCATAATGGCCGCAAAGTTTTAAGCAGCCGCCGCGCCAAGGGCCGTAATAAGCTTAGCGCTTGAAACAAAGCGCCAGTTTTAAATAAGTTGTATTCTTAAAAGTGCCTAAAGCGGCCTAAATCTTTATATGATTAGTCGGCAATATCGTTTTCATAGCTATAACAGCGTCCAACGGGTTTACCAACGCGGTAACCGGGTGCGCGGTTTGCTGATATCGTTGCAATATATGACTAATGAGCGCCGCCAAACTCCCCGTCTCGCGGTAGTTGTTAGCCGGAAAGTCAATAAATCGGCCGTTAAGCGTAATCGGATTCGCCGGCGGCTGTACGAAGTGATTAGAAGCTACCAGACCCAAATCGACAAACCCTATGACATTGTTTTTACGGTTTACAACGAAGACATCAATAAACTTTCAGAAGCCGAGCTAACTAAACTTGTTGGCGACCAATTATATTCCGCTCACATCTTAACTAAACAGCCGCAAACCGCTCATCATGATATAGTAGGGAACAAGGATTCATAATGTTTACGACCGTTATTGTACGACCCATATTCAATTTATTGGTGCTTATTGAAGCTATCTTGCCCGGCCATAATTTTGGCCTGGCGCTGATAATCTTCACAATTGTCATCCGCATGTTGATGTGGCCGCTGGTTAAAAAACAAATGCATCAGGCCAAAGCCATGCGCGAACTGCAACCCGAAATTAAGAAAATCAAAGCGGCGGCTAAAGGCAATCGGCAAAAAGAATCATTAATGTTAATGGAGTTATATAAAGAGCGCGAAGTCAGCCCGTTTGGATCGATCGGCACCCTGATAATCCAACTGGTAGTACTAATTGGTTTGTATAGCGGCCTGCGTAAAGTAGTCTATACGCCTAAATCAATTATTACCCTTTCATATTCATCACTTCACAAACTACCTTGGCTTAAGCAATTATCTGGCAATATCCACCTGTTTCACCCTACTTTTTTGGGGTTAGTTAATTTATCGCAAGCTGCCCTGGGTAAGCACGGGCTGTATTGGCCAGCCATGATAATTGTTATCGGCAGCGCCGTGTCACAGTATTACCAAAGCAAGCAGTTGATGCCGAGCACTAAAGAGTCTAAAACCCTACGCAGCATCTTAAAGTCCGCTGGTGAAGGCGAGAAAGCCGACCAAGCCGAAATAAACGCCGCTATTGGGCGGGGTACACGTTACTTTCTACCAGCGATGGTGTTTTTGTTCACTGTCAGCTATCCCTCGGCCCTTAGTTTATACTGGTTAACTGGTGGTCTAGTGGCCTATATCCAACAATCGATTGCTTTGAAAGAAGATACTACTCAACTGGATCCGGCGTTGGCTAATAAACCAACTAAAGATCTGGATAAAATTGCTGAAGCCGAAATAGTCGAACAACCATCTGGGGATTCTCAGGTGCCAAATAAAAAATCCAAAAAAAACCGCAAGTCACATAAAAAGCGGAGGAAATAATGAACGAAGATCACGAAAAAGCCATTCAATACGCTAAAAAATATCTAGAAGACATACTATCGTTTTTTGGCCTTAATACTGATGTTTATGCGACATCCAGTGACGACGAAGTTATTGAACTGCACGTTCCTTCGACCCGATTGAACAGTTTCTTAATTGGCCAACACGGCGACACCATGAGGGCGCTGCAGTTTATGGTCAGCAATGCGCTTAGAAATCAGGAATATTCGCTATATCGAGTAAATGTAGATATTGCTGATTACAAGAAACAACGCGCCGACCGACTAAGTGTGCACGCTGAAGGTTGGATAAAAAGCGTTAAAGATACTGGTAAGCCGTTTGAACTTCGCCCAATGAACGCCGCCGACCGAAGAATTGTTCATAAACTAGCAAAGAAAAACCAAAAGCTAAATAATTTTTATACAATTTGTTATACAAATTTATTAATCTGTGTTATTACATATAAATAAGTGGGCAATGGGTGGAATAACCCGTTAAATTATAGTTAATATGGCGGGGCATAAACATGCCAGAAAGTTATTCAAGACTTCGCTTAGTACAACCGGTCGAACAACCGGTCGCGGAAAGTAAAAAATTCCCTTTTGCCTCTTATAAAGAGGAAGATATTATTCCTGAACACTTATATAACTATATAAGTGTTAGAAAACTACAAAACCAGACCGAACTCCTTTTACGCCCTCTTTCTTTCCGAGACGCCGCAATTATCCAGTCTGTTTATGAGTGTCGCGCAATTACTTCTCAGCAACTCCAAAAACTTTACTTCACTACTTCTTCTACCGAGAATAATGCTCGCTTGTGTCGCAGTGTGTTACTTAGATTATCTAAAACAGAATATTTAGAGCGATTTGACCGTAGTATTGGCGGCTTTCGAGCCGGTTCTGGCTCATTTATTTATACTCTTGGGCCGGCTAGTAAATATTTGTTTGGTAGTGACAACAGCCACAAACAACCTCCTTTTAATTTTCGCTCCGGACACCATTTGCTTAACCACACCCTTACTATTGCTGAGGTTTATGTAAATCTTCACGAATGGTCAAGGCAAGGATCGTTTAATATAGCCGAATTGGAAACCGAACCAAAATGCTGGAGAGTCTTTGGCAATATGTACGTAACAGAAACCTTAAAACCTGATATGTATATCGTAATCTCAGCTCCCCATAAGCATGATTACCATATATTTCTAGAAATAGATCGAGCTACTCATTACGCCAAAGCCTTGGAGCAGAAAGCCGAGTTATACTATTATTACTCTCAATATGGCGATGAATCAGATGAAAAAGGGTGCCATCCAATAACCGTCTGGACATCACCTTCAGACAAAAGAGCCGAATTTATATCCAGCGCAATCAAACCAATTAGCAAACGATTGCCCCAACTATTTGAAAGCATTGCAATCGATCAGCTGCACAATTTTCTTAAATCTAGACTAGCGCCACTAGAACGTAAAAAAAACAAGTAAAACTAAAACTTATTTAATTAACGCTTCTTTGTTGATTGATAAATATCTAAAGTCTGCTCAGCCATTTTCCGCCAAGAAAATTCAGCCGCTCGTTTACTGCCGGCGGCAATTAATTTCTGGCGCAATTGCTGGCTACTTAATACATCGTTTAATGCTCGAGTAATATCCGAAATGTTTAGAGGATCAAAATAATAAGCAGCGTCACCGTAAATTTCTGGTAAGCAAGTTGCATTGCTACTGACTACCGGTGCGCCGGCAATCATGGCTTCCAAACCAGGCAGGCCGAATCCTTCGCTTAAACTAGGGAAAACATATGCTTCACAGTGCTCATATAGCCAGCGCAGTTGGCCGTCGGTAACAAAGCCGGTAAAGATAATGTTCTTCCTGTCCATTGTCTTTGCGCGGGCCTTAAGTCGTTCATAGAGCGCATCGGTCTTACCAACTAAGGCTAGTTGCAAATTTGGATATTTTTCATATAAACCAGCAAAAGCCTCAACCAAACGTTCTAAGTTTTTATGTGGCAGCGGCCTGCCGACATACATAATGAATTGTTTGTCAACCAGTTGCGATAATGGTTCGACTGGATCGGTAATTTTATCAGCAGCTTCATATGTTACTGTAATTTTATCAGGGTTGACATGAGCGTATCGTACAACATCAATTTTTACAAAATTGCTTGGCACAATTACGCGTCGACTTTTATGGGGTATATAGAAATTTACAAATTTATAAACTTGTTGTTTGACTGTAAACACTAACCAATTTTTGCTTGGGTTTCGAAATCGAACTGTTGTTAAATCATGCATCGTAGTCACGATAGATCGATGGCA
>JBEKIY010000094.1:0-2806 GCA_050011495.1 Saccharimonadales bacterium (SeqCode)
AGCTTGAATCATGGTCCCAAAGTTATCTTTAATTTGCTGCGGACTATTGCCAATTATTTCTAAGACGTTTTTCAAGTCAGCCGATCGGTGGGTTCGGATACTACCACCGCCTAGTTCATAACCGTTAAAGACAATATCGTATTGCGAGGCAATAATTTGACCAATATTTTTCTTCTCAGTCAACCAGGTCTGATGCTCTTTAACTGGTGCGCTAAATGGATTATGGGTAAAAGTCCAACCTGAATCATTCTTTTCGAACATCGGAAACTCATAAATCCAGCAAAAAGCTAATAAATTAGGATCTTTCTTATCTTCTCTTAAGTCCGGTTTATCGGTGCCATATTTAGCCATTGTTTCTTTAAAAGTTAATCTTGGGAATGGGATAGTCTGAATTCTCTTCTCTGGGTAAACCTTTTTAATGACGTCGATTAGTAGTTTTTCATTTAAATTAATAACGTCTTCAGCTTCGACAAAGCTCATTTCGATATCTAGCTGTGTAAATTCAGCTTGGCGGTCGCCACGGGTATCTTCGTCCCTAAAACAACGGGCGAATTGAAAATATTTTTCAACTCCACCAACCATTAGTAATTGTTTAAATTGTTGCGGCGACTGCGGTAAAACATAAAATTTACCAGGGCTTAAGCGGGCCGGTACGATAAATTCCCGAGCACCTTCTGGCGTACCTTTAGTAAGGTAAGGGGTCTCTATTTCCCAGAATCCTTGCTTATCTAATTCGTCACGGATGGCTTTGACAATTTTATGCCGCATCATCAGATTAGTTTTCAATTGTTCAGAGCGCATATCCAAGTAGCGGTATTGCATGCGTAGTTCTTCGTTTGTGTCATGGGCTTTGTTAATTTCAAAGACTGGCGTACTAGCTTCGTTTAATACATCAATTTTCTGAGCGACTAGTTCGATGCTACCGGTTGGTAATTCTGGGTTAACATTTGATTCGGCCCGCGGTTTAACTTCTCCCGTAATTGATACGACAAATTCGTTTTTGAGAGTTGAGGCGGTCGTAAATGCCGTTTTTTGAACATTGGCCGAGAATACCACCTGCAATATCCCGCTTCGATCCCGCAGGTCGATAAAAATTAATTTACCATGATCGCGACGATTATTAACCCAACCTTTAACTTGAATGGATTTACCTTTATATGCTGGCGAGTCTTGGATCAATGTTCTTTTCATAATATTCCTTAATATTTTACTAATTATACATTAAGTGACGCTTATTAATCAGCAAATTACGGTGCCATTTGACGATTATTCGGCATTAACCGGCCATTGACAATGGCGCTTACCGCACGAGTTTTAACATAATCAATTGCGAGTATTTGATGATTGCTAAACAATTGATCAAACTGTTCGCTGAACGGCAGTTGCTTCCAGGTTGGATTTTCGGGGATATGAGTAACTACCGCAAAGTCCGGTACCATATGAAAAGTACTATTCTCATCTAGCACATAATACGTACCCTGCAGATTTTTTATTTCACTATCAGTTAAATCGCCCCAATATACCCTTAAGCCGTTGGGGTTAAATACGGTAATTTTCTTAATTATCCGATCAGTTGTTGGGACCTCAGGCAAGACTCGTCCCGGAGTTGGAAATTTATCATTAGCGAATTGTTCACTGGGTGGATTAAAGAAAAAATTATTAGGGCTGACAATGTCAATGGCCACAATTTTACCATTTCTGACGTATTTTACCGCTTTAGCAATTTCAATATTGGAGGATTGGACCCATTTATCACCTAGTAATTTTTTTAAAACTTCATCTATTTCCTTGGCTATTTCGAGTAGGTCATCTTTGTTAGGCGCATGATTAATTGTTTCCAGCTCATCTATAAAACTTATTTGTTGGTCTTGATCTGAAATATAATCTCTAAACGTTTGCAAATTTGCCTGCAGTCGACAGCGAAGCGCTCTCTCCTCGTCCGGTAAAATAGCTGATAGATTTAAGGCATCTTGGCAAGCAATATACATATCGATAGCCAAGAAATCATAACTATCGTCTGGCTCGTCAGTAAAATCTTCTCCAGTCATAAGTATCAGATAAGATACCACATAATCGGTAGTATGTATTTAATCGTTCTTACTGCGTTCTTTTAATTTTTCGATTGTAGTATTAATTCTCTTCAGCTGCCGCCGATTATTAAAAGCCGCCATATGTCGAACAACACCGACACTAACGCCTAGGGGCGGTATTAGGACCGCAGCCGCAACCATGGCAGATTCTTCGGCAATAACAATTTTTTGTTTAATTGCCTGCTGGTACTCGGTAAAATTGGTAACATTTCTTAAGTGTGGATTAATGTCTCTGACGTGCGGATCCCAACCCAAGGTATTAGCAGTATCATTGGCTATAAAACCTTGTTTGGTGCTCGACATATCAGCTATCGCCGATGAACAATATATTACGGTGCTACCTAAATGTTCTACTAGATTACCGATAGGTAAATATTTTTCTTGGGCGTAAACGCCAACAAAAGCAATACAAGCTGCTCCAACTCGAGGGATCGTAAAGACATCAATCCAATGCCTAAAACCTGTTCTCGATTCACCAGCTTTAACCGGTAGAGTATTGTCTGGTGAATTAGATACTAAATCCTCCGGCATATTTTTGCGAATTAACGGACTATGACCTGGTCGCGGCGCGGCCCGACACCGATCATTGAGATGTGAATTCCGGTCAAATCTTCAATAAATTTAATGTAATTTTGGGTATTAACCGGTAGGGCACGGAAACTTCGGATATTTGATATGTCGGATTTCCAAGTTGGTAGACTAGCATAAACCGGCTT
>JBEKIY010000095.1:0-2744 GCA_050011495.1 Saccharimonadales bacterium (SeqCode)
TACCTTCAAAGAACAAACGAACATTCGTTATGGAATGAACGGGTACGGCACCGACAATTTGTGTAATATCGTCGCCCTGAAAAGGAGTTGTTAATCCAGTTGAAAAGACAACAAAACCTAGAATTGTAATTATAAGGGCAACTTGCCAGTTTTTAAGTTTATTAATTTTAGCTAACATTCAACATCCCAACTCTTATTGTTAATTATACTGCTATCGGTTTTATGCACTTAATTCTGTTAATGAGTAAAAAATTAAATTAAATCAATTCTATCCACAATACTTGATATTGATAATTTGATTTTTCTTTGATCAAAGTATATATATAATCTGTTACTTGCTCTGACTACATACTCGTCACTTATCCACAGGATTATTGTGATTTTTGACTTGGCGTTAGAAACATGGTAGGTTTAGGTAGAAGTGTGTCCAAACAAACACTTGGGAGTGTTGAGAGGCGGAGTACATGGCAGATATAGCAGACAAGCAAATAAAACGCCTGCGAGCGCTAATTCAAGAAGCTGAGACGAATCTTGCCGCAGCGACTGAGTTGCTTGTGAGTTTAATTGGTGATGAGCCGAAAATTGCAACCAGCACAAAAGATGAAGTGCTAGGCAAGGTTATTGAAGGTGTCTTCGATGGTCAGAATATGGTCGGCAGTGATGGTAAAACTTACCCAGTGCCAGCTAATTATGCTAGTAAATCTAAACTAGTCCAGGGCGATATTTTGAAACTGACTATTGCTGACGACGGTGCCTTTTTATACAAACAAATTGGTCCAGTGCCACGCAAACAAGTTGTTGGTGCCTTGAAATTGGAAAATGGCCATTACTTTGTAGAAGCCGGCGGCAAAGATTACCGTGTATTACTGGCCAGTGTGACTTATTTTAAAGCTAAACCAGGCGATCAAGTCAGTGTTAATGTACCAGAGAATGAGACCAATGCTGAATGGGCGGCTCTGGAAGCTGCATTATAGTATTTAATTTCTGCACAATTTAAGATATGACGAGTATAATATAGCCCACATGGGGCAGGTGTTATATCGTAAATATCGTTCACGGACGTGGGATGAAGTAGTTGGACAAGAGCATGTCACAACAACGTTGAAACATGCCATAAATAATAAAATTATAAGTCATGCCTATCTGTTCACCGGTCCGCGTGGTGTTGGCAAGACAAGCGTTGCTCGAATTCTAGCTTACGCTGTAAACAACATGGATTATAAAGACGACTCCACGCAACTCGATATTATTGAAATTGATGCTGCTAGTAATCGGCGGATTGATGAAATTAGAGATTTACGTGAACGAATTCATGTAACGCCGACAATTGCAAAATACAAAGTTTATATCATAGACGAAGTCCACATGTTAACCCGTGAAGCTTTTAATGCCTTGCTAAAAATTCTGGAAGAGCCCCCGGAACATGTTATTTTTATTTTAGCTACTACCGAACCTCACAAACTACCGGAGACAATCATCAGCCGGACCCAACGGTTTAGTTTCCACCCCGTTAACGTTGATCTTTTGACTGAACATTTGCGGTACATTGCTAAAACCGAAGAAATTACAATTAATGATGAAGCACTTCGCCTCATTGCTTTACATGGTGACGGCAGCTTTCGGGATAGCATAAGTTTACTTGACCAAGTTCGCGGTTATAATAAAAAAATTACTGCCAATGAAGTCCATCTATTGGTTGGTGATGTACCGAGCAGCTTACTGGAAAAACTACACCAATCGATAATAAGATCAGATCGAAGCGAGATAATTATATCTTTGCAAACACTTTTAACGGATGGCTATGAACCCGCTCGAATTGCCAAACAATTAGCTGCTTTGATTCGTGGAGACGTTTTAGCAGACAAACCATTGCTAAATCGAGAAGTCAGCTATACGTTGTTGCGTAAATTGATTGATATACCATCATCTATCGAGCCAAGTACTGGATTAGAGATAGCCTTATTAGAGACAGTAAATGACGACCTTCCGACCATAAAAACTATTACTCATAGAGAAGAGAATTCTAAACAAGCCGATACTCCAAAGCCAGTAGTAGTTGATTTGGCTGAACCTGCTGAAGTTGAACCAACCACCAGCAGCCAAGCAACCATTACCAAACCGCAATTACCAACTAAAACCCCTAAACAGAACATTACTGATTCTGATAAGTTATGGGATCAACTGCTAGAGGTCATAAAGAAAGATCACAATACGCTGTATGGCATCTTAAGGATGGCCAAACCAGAATTTGCTGGAGATCTATTAACGCTTAGGTTTGGCTTTAAATTCCACCAACAAAGAGTTAAAGAGATTAAAAATCGCCAAATTATTACCCAGATTTTACTTGACCTTAATGGACAAAATTACACTATTGAATGCATAGTAGATGAATCCGCCAAACCGGATGTATTACCCGAGATACCAATTGCATCTGAATCATTTACAGAAGATAGCGGTCAAGTACCAGTATCGCCATTAGAAACAATTAATAGTATATTTGGCGGGGGAGAGATAATCAGACAACAAGATGGATCAGAAAGTTAGTAGCCAACAACCACAAAGCGTCGATGCCGAAGCTAGCTTGCTCGGTGCCATACTAATTGATGGCGATGCGATAGTTAAAATAGCCGACACTTTAACTCATACTGATTTTTTTGATCCTCGCCATAGGCATATCTATGAAGCCGCCAGTCAACTTTATGCTAAACACAGCCCAATTGACGTATTGACACTTTCCGAGCAGC
>JBEKIY010000096.1:0-2698 GCA_050011495.1 Saccharimonadales bacterium (SeqCode)
ATGCCGGGTTTATAAAGCGTTAGATTATTGAAATCGGGCTGACTTACACTGGCCGGTAAATTCCCCAGAATAGTTCGGAGTTGATTTTTCAATCCTTCTTCTGGTTGATACGGTATTTTAGTTTTATCATCTAACCGGCGAATTAGTCGTTGAGCCATAACTAAATGGATGGCGCTGGCGAAAAGCGGATTGATCCCAATAAAGTCGAGTAAACGCATTAAGGCCGCTGAAGCCGAAGAGGCATGAAATGTGCTAAGCACTAAATGTCCAGTTAAGGCTGACTGAAGCGCCGTTCTTGCAGTATCTTGATCACGAATCTCACCTATCATAACAACATCCGGATCAAGGCGTAGCACAGCCCGTAAACGTTCAGCAAATCCGGCAACATTCTGGTCGCCCTCAACAGGCGTTTGGACAATACCAGTAATGTAATATTCAATCGGATCCTCAAGTGTAATAATTTTTCTTTCATCCGAATTCAAAGTGCTAATTAACGAATAAAGTGTGGTTGTTTTACCAGAGCCAGTCGGTCCGACAATTAAAACCATGCCACTTGGATGGTTAATAATATCATCAACTACTTTTCGTTCTCTTTCCGATAGACCAAGGTTATCAAGTTTCAATAATTCTAATTGAAGCGTAAACAAACGCATCACAATATCTTGTCCATAGGCTGCCGGGACTGTTTCAACTCTTAAATTAACGGTTACTTCTTCGCCAGTAGCTAAAAGGTATTTTTTATTAATATGGCCGGTTTGGGCTTTATCGCTACTAGAGGAGATATTGGCCGCTATAGCAACAGTCGATATAAGCGCATGATATTTCTCGGTACTTAATTTGGCTATCGGGTGGAGCACCCCGTCAACCCTAAAACGAATTCTGATATAATCTCGTTGATTTTCTAGATGAATGTCCGATGCTTTCAGTTGATAAGCTTGTTTGACTAGATAAGCTAAAATGTCATCCGGTCTGACTTGATCGAGAATTTTTGATATTGAGCTTAGAGTATCGTCGCTGGTAGTCTCTGAAATTTTAATATCTTTATAAATAACTTCTTTAGGTGGATCATATACCCGCATATAATCACGAAAGCCAGCCTCAGAAATAATTGCAAATGTCACTCGCTGATCAGTAAATCGTTGCACAAGTGCGTCCATCGTTTGTTGAGACGTAGTAGTAGTAATACCAAATAATATATTGCTTTTATCGCTCCGAATTGGGACTACTTTTAGACGATATAAATCTGTTGCTGGTAATATGTCTTTGTTAATTGCATTGGGCTTGATTTCAACAGTATTAATATAATTTAAGCCAAGTATATTAGCTCGCCTTTGGGTAGCCGTTTCTTCATTAGTTCGAGCCGCATCGGGATTCATTGGTTTAATTATACATGAGCGTTTTACGACTTGATCATTTTTAGTTATAGTTTTGGCATGCCGCACTGCATTCTAATAATTCATAATATCCGCAGTTGTTATAATGTTGGCTCAATATTCAGAACAGCAGATGGATTAGGAGTTGAGAAAATATACATAACTGGCTACTCGCCTTATCCAGCGACGAATAATGACTCGCGATTGCCCTATCTGGCACAAAAAATCGATCATCAAATTCATAAGACCGCTTTGGGAGCCGAAAAAACGGTCAGCTGGGAATATATCGACAATGTCTGCGACTTGATAACCAAGATGCGGAGTAGTAAATTTCAAATCGTCGGCTTGGAGCAAACACCAAATTCGTTACCACTTCAAGCATTTAAACCAAATAATAAAACGGTACTTATAGTCGGTAGAGAAATTGGTGGAATTGAAAAATCAATCTTGGAGCTAACTGACTTAACAATTGAAATACCAATGTTCGGTACAAAAGATTCATTTAATGTGGCTCAAGCAACCGCAATAGCTCTTTACCACATTAAAACGTTTGATTACAAATAACTAACTTCCAAATGTGGCAATATATTTTTCAACAAGTTCACGCGCTTGTCGATCTTCGATTTGGACTGGTGGGTGTTTCTTGAAATAAGCAGCTGGTTCGATAATAGTGCCACTCAAGTGATTGTCTAATGCTAGTTTAAGGCTGCGGATCGAATCAATTGCTACGCCGGCTGAGTTGGGTGAGTCCTCAACAGATAAGCGAACTTCAACATTCATTGGTACATCACCGAAGTGTTTACTCTCAATCCTTAGAAAACAGATTTTATTATCTTTTTGCCAAGCTACATAATCGGAGGGTCCGATATGGATATCTTCAGGGTCTATTGTTTGGCCGCGAGCTTCAACTTGTGATGTAACTGCTTCGGTTTTTGATATTTTCTTTGATGCTAGGCGTTCTCTTTCTAGCATATTTAGAAAATCTGTATTACCACCAGTATTTAGCTGATACGTATGATCGATTACCATACCGCGGTCTAAAAACAAATTAACTAATGTTCGGTGCAAAATTGTAGCACCAACTTGAGCTTTAATGTCGTCACCTATAACTGGTAAACCCGCATCTTTAAATTTTTTAGCCCATTTCTTATCTGATGCTATGAATACCGGGATGCAGTTTACAAATCCACAGCCTGCCTTAATAGCTGCATTGGCATAATATTCAGTTGCTTCCTGTGAACCAACCGGTAAATAATTGATAACAATCTCAGCGCCACTGTCTTTTAAGACTTTAACTACGTCAACTGCTTTTCTGGTTTTGTTAA
>JBEKIY010000097.1:0-2602 GCA_050011495.1 Saccharimonadales bacterium (SeqCode)
GTTTGACGATAATAGTCGTCAATTAGCGCTTGATCTTAATACGGCCGGAGCTTTTGCGGAAGTTTGGTTGGCTAAACATCTGGCTACCGAGAAAAATGCCAAACCTGGGCCGATCGGCATGAATTTATTGACTAAACTTCAAGCACCAACACTGAGTGCTTTATATGGCGCAATGCTGGCTAAAGTTGATGCTATTATTATGGGCGCCGGTATCCCATACGAAATACCTAAAGCTCTTGATGATTTGTCGGTTGGAGTAAAATCTTCAATCCGATTTGATGTAACTGGAGCCGAACAACCACACGAAATTAGTTTTAACCCGACAAGTTATACGATTTCGGAAGATAAGCTAATCCGGCCAGCGTTTTTAGCCGTAGTATCATCAAATACGTTAGCAAAACGACTATCTCTGCGCGAAAATCCACCCAATGGGTTTGTTATTGAAGGACCGGTTGCTGGCGGTCATAATGCACCACCTCGAGATAAAGTGGAATACGGGGAACGCGATAGAGTAAATTTAGAGGGCATTGTTAAACTTGGCCTACCGTTCTGGCTAGCCGGCGGTTATGATTACCCCGAAAGATTAAGAGAAGCCAAAGACAACGGAGCCAATGGCATCCAAGTTGGCACTGCTTTTTTAGTCTGCCAAGAATCTGGTTTAGATCCGTTAATCCGCGAAGAAGTAATTAAGCTTGCAATTAGCGAAGGCGTGGAGGTGGTAACCGATATGCGTGCTTCGCCGACCAGCATGCCGTTTAAAGTGGCTCATATACCAGATACTTTATCGGAAACTGAGGTTTATGAAGCTCGTTCTAGGAAATGTGATTTGGGATTTCTGCGCGAAGCTCATGCTGTACTCCAGGAAAATGGCACTGAAATAGTCCAATACCGTTGCCCAGCCGAACCAGAAGCTGATTATATTAAACATGGTGGTAGTTTAGAGGATACGCTTAACCGCGTATGTCTCTGTAATGGCCTTTTGGCGACTATTGGCCTAGGCCAAGTCCGTCACGGACAGTCCGAAAAACCGATTGTCACCGCCGGTGATATACTGACAGATGTAACCCGGCAATTAGTAGCTATCTATGGCTTACATTTTTCAGCCAAACAAGTCTTAGGCTACTTACGTAGCTATGATACTTAATTAATCCTTCCGCGCTTAGCGGCCTAGTTTATCTTCAGTCTTTTTAATATCAATTGTCGTTTTAACTATCGTATCGGGCGATAGGGAAATACTATCAATGCCTTCTTCGACTAGGAAACGAGCAAACTCCGGATAGTCTGACGGTGCTTGACCGCAAATACCGATCTTAACTTTCTTCTGTTTAGCAGTTTTAATAACCTGTCTGATAAGTTGCTTAACAGCTTCATTATTTTCGTCATAAACGTGAGCCACGGTATTATTATCCCGATCAACACCAAGTGTTAACTGCGTTAGATCATTTGATCCGATAGAAAAACCGTCAAACAATTCAGCGAACTGTTCGGCTAAAATAACATTCGAAGGTATTTCGCACATAACGTAGACTTCAAAGCCATTCTCGCCTCGCTTTAGACCACACTTTTCCATAATGGCTAGTACTTTATGGGCTTCATCAAGGTTGCGACAAAACGGTATCATGGCTTTAATGTTGGTGATACCCTTTACATCCCTGACTTCTTTGAGGGCGTGGCACTCAAGTTCAAACGCTTCGCGGTAAGCATCACTATAATAACGGCTGGCTCCCCGCCAACCAATCATCGGGTTATTCTCGGCTGGTTCAAATTGTTTGCCGCCAATCAAATTGGCGTATTCATTAGTTTTAAAGTCGCTGAAACGAATTATTACGTCGTTTGGATAAAAAGCTGCTCCGATTATTGCAATACCCTCGGCTAATTTATCGATGAAGTAACGGGCTTTGTCGTCATAACCTTCAGTTAGCTTATTGATCAGTGCCCGAGTCTTTTTATCGGTAATTTTGTCAAAGTGCAGCAGAGCTAGCGGGTGGATTTTGATATGGGAGTCAATAATAAACTCTTCACGGGCCAAACCAACGCCATCATTTGGAATCAATGAATACTGGAAAGCCTGATCTGGCGAGCCAATATTCATCATAATCTTGGTTTTAGGCCGTTTTAGATCTTTAATATTGGTCTTTTTAATTTCGTATTTCAAATCACCCTCATAGACGTAGCCGACCTCTTCCTCGGCGCAACTAACGGTAATGACGCTTCCATTGGCAATCTTTTGGGTGGCATTGGTTGTGCCCACGACACATGGAATACCTAATTCTCGTGACACGATAGCGGCATGACAGGTCCGACCGCCTTTGTCAGTAACAATGGCGCTGGCACTTTTCATGATTGGCACCCAATCCGGGTCGGTCATTTCAGTAACTAGCACATCACCTTTTTCAAATAAACCAATATTCTTAATACTTAGGATTTTACAAACTTTACCTTTGCCAATTTTGTTACCAACACTAGTACCCTTAGTAATAACAGTACCTTTTTCCAACATTCGGTATTCTTCAATAACGTTTAGATTCATTCTGGATTCGACGGTTTCGGATCGTGCTTGAACTATATATAGCTTATTGTCAGCTGCATCCAAAGCCCATTC
>JBEKIY010000098.1:0-2577 GCA_050011495.1 Saccharimonadales bacterium (SeqCode)
AACGACAATTCCCCGATGTGGTGCCTAGTTTTTAAGAAAATCCCATAAGCATGTATATCTTCGGCACTAGAAATAACAGACTTATAACGATTTACATAAATGTTAGTTTGCGCCAGTTCACTATAGGCAATGGTAGCAATGGCCCCCAGCAATTTATTGGCAGATGGGGTTAATTTATGTTGCCATTCAGCACTATGAATCTCTCTAGATTTTGATCCTTCTACAGAAGTCATAAATATTATAATATCATCATTAGATATATTAGTCAATTTTTATTGTTGGCATAATATAAAAAGTCTAGGGTTCATTAAAACCACACGTGGACGCTGGTAATCCTAGGTCTTGACGGAGTTGAATAGAAGCTGCGTTTCTCGCATTACGGCTTGCCACAAGGGTTGAGTCTACTACTGATTCTCCGTTGGCTTCTTGGCCGATTAACGAGTCATAGTTTTTTATAGAGTTTTCAAAAATAGTTGCATCACTGCTGGCATTGGCAGGATACGCAATTGTTTGAATAGAAGCCAGAAACTGCTGGTCAAGGTTAATTTGCTGATCAATTTGGGCATTGGTGGGTATGCCATTCGGATCATTCGCAATGGCATCTGACAGAGGTCCTCTAACTTTATTGAAAGCTATTGAAGCGTTAAGATAGGCTAAAGTTGCAGCAGGCATAGTTGAATTTGGTATTGCCCCACAATAAGGAAAGTCGTCCGGATTAGTCGCCTGAGTTATGGTGTTTGGATTAGTCGAAGTTGTACTATTATTATTTGTTGAATATTTCTGAGCGTTTATTATTGCCAATACCATTAACGCCAACCCAATTATTCCAAAAGTTATTACCAGTATTAGGCCAATTTTACGGGTTAAGGGATGTTGTCTTCGAGTATTAATAATGTTAACTGGTGGCGCAACAATGGCACTATCTTGCTTTAGTCTAGATGCAAGAGGGGCAAGTTTTTCTATCAATTGCTTAGCTAGTGCGAATACTTGATTTAAATTATCTGATTTGGTGATGAATCCATTGCAATATATATAAATACGATTACCTGCGAACTCGACCGTGTAATGCATGGACTCGTCTTCCATAAGAGCCATAGTATCGGGAGTAAAGACTTCCAGCGCTTCAACTTCGTTGCCTTTTGGCGCGAATAAGGTGAAGTATTGATTGAAATCTCCCTCAAGTTGAACGGTATTTTTAATTCCAAATGCTCCGGTTAAGTTAATCCGGCCAAACCTCGATTTCTTATTAATCATCAGCAGATTTGGTAGTTGGCCATGTAGGTCCAGCTCGATAACTGTGTCGCTGTATCGCTGTTGATAGCGACCACTGCCAACTATCAGCTCATATAAGAAAAGTCTTAATGAATTTCCCTCATAAGTTCCAGTAATGACATCAGAAACTGTTTGTCGACCTTTTAAACGAAAAATTGACCCATAAGTCTCATCGATCGTACCGTCTTTATTGAAATCATAATGATTTGCTAAAGCAAATTCTTCTAAAAATGCCGCTTCAAATTGTGTTTTTAGTTTATATACCCATGAAGAAAATAACAGAATCGGAGCAACCAATAGATAACCAAGCCCTTGGTTGTTTTGCGAATTATTGTTTTTCGTTACTTGCGAATATTTAACAAAAAGAATGATAATTGCAATTTCCCAAATAATGGCAAAAGGTAAAATCAGTATTAATTCTCTCAGTTTTCGTTTTTTAATGTATTGCCAAAGACTTTGGTTAACATCGCTAATTATAATGCCCGTTCCTGCCGGGCTAGAAACAACCATGGGATTAGAACTACCGGTTGGGGTATTATCTGGAACGGCTGGAGGATTCATGCTTATCCTAACTTTATCATAACTCAATATTGATTCGCCATATCAGTCGATAAATACTACGTGTAAAAGGTCGCAGGGTAACGTATTCCTAGAGAAATTTTAAATCAAATTTAATATACTACAATTGAGTTAGGATTTAATTAAGGAGAATCAGATGAAAAAACCTACCTATGGATATACCAAAAGTGGGCGAGCGGTCCATGGCAAAACAATTGACCATCACCGGACAGATACTAGATATCAACGATTTAATAAGTGGGCTGCGGTTTGGGTAACAAAGAACGTTGGTACAATGACAGCTTTTTGGGTATTTACGGTTCTAGCGATGTTTGTAGTACCATCTTGCCTCTACGCCGCTGGTTATATTCATACCAAGGTATTTATTACTACCTTTGGATTTAACCTGTTGGCAACCTTAATCTTATCAACTTGGTTAGAGTTAGCACTTATGCCAGCGATTATGGTCGGCCAAAATCTCCAATCGGCTGCCGCTGATGCTCGGGATGAAAAACAGTTTGAGGACACTGAGCTGATTGCTGATAGGCTTAATACTAATACCCAAGGTGGAATAACAGTTATTCTCAATAAGCTTATTGAAATAGACAAAAAAATTAAGTGATTGGGTGAATTAAGCTTTACTCGGGCTAGAGCATGAAGTCAGGTTTGTGGCATTAACAAACGGCGTATGTAGAATATTACTACTGAAACCTTCAGGACTACTCGAAGAATACATTGTGATTATAT
>JBEKIY010000099.1:0-2563 GCA_050011495.1 Saccharimonadales bacterium (SeqCode)
AATTAAGAGTCCACTTGACGGGGCATCTTCTTCTGTCCCAAGAGCACTAATACTTAGACCAATACTTAATGATGTTATTTTGCCATACTGAGGTGAATCTCCAGGTAAGGCTACGGTTGGTTTTATAGATGGGCTATCAACATTCACAGCTAGAACATATTGGCCATCATTCTGTTGAGTGTTTATGCCATCCAATGACAATAAATTGTAACTACTACTGCCATCTGTAACTGTCCAGTTAGCGGGATATTTAAAAGTAATATGGCCATTGTTAAACGTATCCCAAGCGATATTAGTACTGGTTGATGTGCTTAATGTTGATTGAGTGTTTTTTGAACTTATAGTAACCTTGTCAGGTTTAAAATGACCAACCAATAAAACTACTCCCAATATTATCAAAATTATGGCCAGCGAAAAAAACAATAAATATTTTTTGTATGATTTAGGTTGCAGAACTATGGCTGGTGGTGATGACACGTAATTAATAGCTGGTTGTGATTGAGTAGTTGCTGTTGGATCAAGGGAATTAGTATGTGAATTTGAGTTTTGATTTTCATCTGGAGGCATAAGTAAATATTAGCATATCTAATAATGCTTATGTTTTGGCTGGGGCGGAGGGATTCGAACCCCATAAGGTCAAAAATTAATCATATTCAATTATATTTTTTTCGACAAAATCTTTAATTAATTCTAGTATTCCTCGCTTAAGTTTTGGTGAACTTTTAGCTACTGTGAGCGCCATATCGTACATTTCCTCATTCGAAGCTGATAACCACTTGTAGTTAAGCGATAAAAATACTAATAACGATGTAACAGCAATTCTTTTATTGCCATTTATAAAAGGATGATTTTTTATCAATAAGTAAAATAAAATTGCAGCCTTATCTATTAATGAAGGATAAAGATCTTTCCGGCCGAAGGTTTGGAATACTGATCCTAGACAACTTTCCAGTTTACCCGGATAACGAGTGCCAAATTCAGGTATCGGCTCACCCCAAGTCATTTGTTTCTGCGCTAAAGAGTGCGCCATATTCTCAACTTCATTAATCGTAATATTTTTCATTATTCGCTGCCAAGTTTTTTAAGCACTGGCGTATATTCTTTTATGACGCGCTGCACAGCCTTATCTAATATTTTTTCTTCAGTAGGAGTAATTTTTTTAAAAATACCACCTAAAGCATTTTTATCTACAGCATACGATCGTCCAATGCGTATAGCTTTTATAGTGCCATTATTAATTAATCTGACAACGTGTATCCTTGAGTAACCAAGAATGTCAGCTGCCTCTTTAACACTTATTAAATTTTTATCATTATTTGTCATTCTGTTACCAATTAATTTATTATGTTACTATTGTAACATAGAATGAATTCATGTTACAAGTAGATTTATCAATATACTTAAAATCACAGGATGTTTTCATTACTTCTAGAGCTAGACTTGGCTGGGCAAATGGTACATATTCCAAACTTTTGAAGAACTAGATAACGTAAAAGACAAAACAATTGAAATTCAGAAAAGGCCAAACTCTAAATATCTTTTACATATTTTTTATAGATGTCGTACACTAATTCAACTATTCTTTTGGCGTTTCGTTTCCTCAGCAATTGCTCTCAACTTAATAAGATAGCAATCGCTTGGAGTCCATAATTGAGTCTTGGAGGTCCACGGTGATGATTATGTCTATCCTAACCTAACTAATGGTGGGTGGTAGTGTGGTGGTCCCATTAAATTTAGGTTCTTCTATAAAAGAGCCCAGTATTTCATCGGGGTTTAATCCTGCCTGAGCGAGGTAACTATAGGCAGTTTCAAATGCATCTTCAAACGGCAAAGCTGATATTTCTTCGCATGTCTCAGTGTCAAAGCCTATTTCTTCGCCAAAGCTTATTAAAAGGTCAGCAATTTCTTGGCTAGGAGTCAAGGGTTCTACGTTTTCCTGATTATTTATTCTTTCATTCATAAAATATATACTCCCGTCTTATCCTAGGTTAAGTATGTTATTTTTTTCTTATTTGAAATCTCAGGGATTGATCTAGCTTAAATTCAGGTAGTCCCATTTCTTCTCGTGTGGGGAGTTCGCCTTTATGATACGAATCAACCCATTCTTGTAATTTAAATACCTCCCCCATAAAACTGATATTTAAATCCATGGGTCCGATTTCTATGAAGGGATTACCTTCGGCATCAAAAGTATTAGTACCGCAGATATAGCTAGCACCAAACACATAATAAGTACCATCTTCTCGTTTCATAGGAGGAATATCTAATAAAGATATGACTGCCTCTGAGCCGTGAAAAGGATCTTCAATGGCTTGCTCGGGGTCAGTTGGGTCCCATAAAGTATTATCGAATTCATTGCTATTAGACATAAATATATTATAACATATTACGTTAATTTACGAAATATCTTTTTACTGTGACTATACCCTTAAAGAAAGTAAAATTTATTCTTTAGGATCTTGTTTTTCTAGCTCTTCAACGCGCCATTGCTGATATCTCTCAATTAGCTGTTCTTCATCTACAGAATCTTCAAGATCTCTTAGCAAAGGAAAATTCCGCCATG
>JBEKIY010000100.1:0-3444 GCA_050011495.1 Saccharimonadales bacterium (SeqCode)
GGTTGACCACAACATCATGGAACTACTTATTATCAGTGATGCCCTAAGGCGATCATCGGCTGGTCGGGTTACGGCAGTAACTCCATACTTTGGCTATGCTAGGCAAGATCGTAAAGATGAATCGCGAGTTCCAATATCAGCAAAATTAGCAATTGACCTATTTGAAAATGCGGGTATTGGCCGAATTTGCTCTATCGATTTACATGCCGGTCAGATCCAAGGGTTTACGAATATACCAATTGATCATTTATATGCTAGGAAAACTATCGTCAATGCGATGCGGGACGTACTTGATCACCCAGTTATTGCCGCGCCAGATTTAGGGGCCGGTAAAAAAGCACGCAAGATTGCCAAAATGCTAAATACTGAATGGGCAATTGTAGATAAAGATCGAGAAGACGATAAAGTCACCCGTGTTGCAGCGATTGTTGGTCATTCAGTTCGCAAACGCAATGTTTTAATAGTAGACGATATAATCTCGTCAGGTGGGACTATATTATCGGCAGCTGAAGCCCTAAAAAACAAAGGTGCTTTGCAAGTGTTTGCCGCAATAACTCATGGGGTGTTGTGTGGCGATGCTGTCGAACAGATCGAAGCCAGCCCTTACTTAGATAAATTATTTGTGACCGATAGTTTGCCCGGACCGGTTACCAGAAAAATTGGCCGTATTTCAATTTCAACATTACTGGCTAACGCCATTAAAAATATCCATGCCGGTGAATCAGTTAGTGATCTATTTAATTAATAATTAATCGATTTATCTGTTTTCCGGTGGTTTGTAGTAATTTTAGGGCATAGCCATCACTATGATCATTAGCATATATGACTTCGGCAATATCGGTTTCGCATAACATCCGCGCACAAGTCGGACACGGCAACAAGTTAATAAATAATGTTGTGCCGCTGAGATTTATAGACTGCTTTTGGGCTTGTATGATTAACATTACTTCGGCATGGATCGTATCATAAAAGTTTAAATCGTTTGGCGGGGAAAAATGTTGCTCGCGACTAGCGCCGTTTAGCATGGCATAAGTTTGGTATGGCACGACTTTGTTATAAGCAAAAGTAAGAAAATTATAGGTTATTTTATTACTACTAATTTTAGCTAGTACCGCACCGGTTTGAAAACTATAGTCATATGAATAGTGACTGGCAACACTGGCTTGTTGCATCATCGCTTCAGCTGAATGTTTACCTTTATGGAGTGGATTGGCAGATTTTATTATCGGCTTAAGCTTCTTCTCGTATTCTCTAGCCTCTAATTCATCGCAAAAAGGTGAAATGTATTCAAAGGCTATTTGTCGATTAGTTAGTACATAATATGGCGCTTGGGTATGCCAGGCGTATTGCCAGGAGCCGTTTACTAATATCACTTTTTTGAAGTCTAGTTGCTCAAAAAGATATTTAATTTCGCGTTGAAAATAATGTAGCAAATAAATTTTATTTTTAGTTGTCGATTTATTGACTTGATTGATTATATTTTGCAATTCACTGACTGCTTGCAATTTGAACTGCGGTTGATCTTCAAAGCCAAGCACAAATTTTTCTTTGGCCACACCTAAAACAATGTTGCCTTGCGGCAAATAAGTTTTAATAATTTGTTTAAATCGGATTAGCGTCATTTCCCGAGGCGCCATAATAAAAATTGCTCGCAAACTATTCAATGGCTTTTTGCTAGCAAAAGCTAAATCCTGCCAATCAAATATAAAATTATCAGTGCTCATGTTTTAATCCTTTTAATACTTGTCTAACGCCGGGTGATATTCGCTGCTTAGTAAGCTTATTGAGTGGCTGCCAGAATAATTTTTTACAATCATCGCCAGGCTGAAATTTAATTTTAGGATCAACTCCAGTTAGTAGATAAGTATTCCATATAAACTGACGTTGGATTGGATATATAACACGCAGATATTTTTCATGGCGTATCATTTTTAAATTACTAATCCGTGAGGCCAGTAGACTTACTGGCTGCTTACTGATGTCAAAACCGGTTTCTTCTTTGACTTCCCTAGCTAATTCTTTCTCCAAAGGCACATCAAAACGATTCACTTGGCCGCCGGGTAAACTATAGGTGTCTGGAATAAACTTTAGTTCAGCTTGTCGCTCCTGGAGAAGAACTTCTTGCTTGGTGTTAATCATCGCTAAATCGCAAACTATGGGCAGAGCCGAAGGAAATTTGTATTTTTGATCATATTTTAATTCGTAATTAACAATTTGTTTGCGGGCCTGACGATATAAAGCTACATTTTCTAATGGGGTGTACTTCAGCTTACGGAAATTCCAGACACACAAATCAGGTTTATCAAATGGCACGCAGTGAAAGTGGATATGTCCGCTAACTGTGCCCTGAGCGCAGTGTCCCATTCCAACTGCGTTAATTCTTTAGTTGAACGAACGTGGCGTTTTGGCACAATTAGAAAATGACCATCTATATAGGCATATAGTGAAATCGTCATAACAACGCCGTTTTCTTCAAAAAATATGTACTTATCGTTTAAATCACAGAAGACGCATTTACCAACGGAACGCCAGATATCATCGTATTTTTTAGTAAACCGGGCGTCGCGGTAGATGATTTGCTTTTGCTGCTCGGATAATTTTTTCTTCATTGACTGATTATATTATTTTTCTCTCAAGGGGTCTTTGCGTAAATCCATAAACGGCTTAAAAACATCACCAAGCTGGCCGCCAATCGCCCGTTGTAAAATTGTCGTCGTTGAGATGGCGGTTGATTGACGATCTAGAACCTTTACTACGCCGCCGTATTTAGTAACCGTTTTATACTCTTTAGACTGCTTATAATTTCCAGTCCAGTCTTCTTTAACGGTAATATAAATATCCGGTTTGAGTAGGCCTAGCGAGGGTTGGCAACTAGGTTCGGGAATAATTGTCATAAAATCGACTGGACGGAGAAATGACAGAATTTCAGCCCGAATTTTTTCATCCAAAATTGGTTTGTTCGGCCCTTTGACGCGGCGAATCGCATTATTGCTAATAACTCCAACAACTAATACATCGCCTTCGGCTTTGGCTCTTTCTAGGTAACGGCACTGACCGACATGGACCAAGTCCCAGGACCCAGCAGTAAACACAATTTTTTTATCTTTTTCTTTCAGCATGTCATGTAAATCCATGAGATCACCCTGTGAAATAAGTCGTTTTTTCCAGTTACTTGACATTTTAACCCTCCGTTAGCTAGCTTTGCTTTATTGTATCATTGCCATAAATCATTTGCCGAGTCAAAAGTATATTTCGGGTCCGTAAAAAATGTTCATTATCGGCTAAATCTTCATAGGGGTTATGTTTTAAAAATTTATAAAAATCATATAGTAAAAACAAATCAATCAAACGCTCCAATAAATCATCAGCCTGGTTATCACCGCGTAGCTTAACGTGCGGTAAGGGGCTACTGCCACGTTTTTGGTATCCAGATAACAGAAAATA